>NZ_JADNQM010000070.1:0-19035 GCF_046269425.1 Amycolatopsis sp. cmx-11-12
CGGCGCGACCAGCGACCGGCACAGCGGAGCCCAACGGCGCGACCAGCGACCGGCACAGCGGAGCCCAACGGCGCGACCAGCGACCGGCACAGCGGAGCCCAACGGCGCGACCAGCGACCGGCACAGCTCGGTTGATGCAAAAAGGTTTCGGATTTCGGGAGGCAGAATTGCCTAGATCGGGAATTGCAAGGTATTCGATACTTCGAATCTCAGCTAATGCAATTCAACCGAGAGAAAATCTCAACACATGAGAATGGTTGACAAGCATTGAAATTGCGCTTGTCAAGACGTCAGCAATAATTGATAGGAGAGTGACGCGCGAGTCGCATTTCAGGTGCAGTCGATCATGGACAGAGCCGCGGCCGGAACACGGCTGGGGGAAGTGTGCGAGAGGCGGGCAGGCAGGGGGGTCGGCCGACGGAAAGGGGGGCACGAGGAGATGGTGACCATCGCAGTCAAGGCGACCACGGAGTCAAGAGGAACGGCAGGCGACCACCCACCCAAATCGACTGTTCATATGCCTGCCGGCGACCGAGTCGGGTGTTGCATCGGTAGGGTCTGCTGGCCGAATGACCAGGCACTTCGTGAAACCGAGGGGCTACCACTCTAACAGGCATCTAGATCGGACCGTCGAGCGGTAAGTCGCCAGGACACTACAAATTGCTCACCGAGAGTGTTGTTGATCTACTAGTCTGTCACTCGATGTGGTGACGCCGGTCCGTCCTAAGTAGAAATACGCTGCATCGGATACCCCGTCTGGCGTAGCGTTGACAACCTTGAGACTGATCACCCGAGGTACCGATGACGAGTGAAAATTATACGCCCTCTGGTCAGAAAGGAGGCGATTCGAATCTTTGAATCTTTTGGCTCACCTGCGCTGCGGGGGCGGGGTGGAGGTGGGCCTTCACGAACGAGGGTGGAGTGTGTGCATGGTAACGGGGGACGCTAGGTACCTGCAGCTGTCGCGGGATCTCCGCCACTTGCTGGCTGGGGACTGGATCACGCATATTATGGTGGCGTTGAGTGCGGGTCCGCTGCATTACAACAAGCTTCACACCGCTATTCAAGATATGACCATGTACGACCCGTGGGTGGGTAAGGAACGCCGGATTCAGGGCAAGGCATTGAGCCGGACCTTGCGGCGGATGGAGACCTCCGGCCTGGTCGACCGGTTCGAGGAGCAGACGTTTCCGCGGTCGGTGGTGTATTCGCTGACGCCCGCGGCGGCAGACCTGCTGGCCAGAGGACGACCGCTGATCGACTGGGCGCAGGAGCACATCGATCTGATCGAGCGCTTGCAGAAGTCACAGTCGAAAGGCAGGAATCCACGGTCGCAGGCGCTGGACGGCGAGCCTCCGTACGACGTCTGACGGGCTGCCGGCCGGCCCTGCTCAACTGGCGGCGGCATTGTCGGTTGGAAGCGGCCGGCGGGTACTGCTGCGGCGTTGGAGGAAGTCGGCCAGGTTAAGCGTGTCCCCGCTGGGGTGCTGACCGATGTCGTCGAGCGTGGCGGTTAGGAGCGCCAGGGTGCGTGGGATGGCGGCGTACTGGCCGAGGCGCGCCTGCGTGCGGATGATGTCGCGGTAGACGCCTTCGTTGTACCGGTCGAGCTTGCGGGTGCGTTCCAGCATCGTGAGCATCGTTTCCGGGTCGGCGTCGCCGTGGGCGCGGATCAGTGTGCCGAGCGCGTCAAGGACGTCGCGGCGGAGGGACTCGCGGAAGGGCTCGACCCAGCGTACGAGCAGGTCTTCGGCGAGGTCGCCTTGGTAGAGCTTGATGGCGTCGTGCAGCTGTACCAGGAAGTCACCGCCGGTCGGGCGGGATGCCTGCAGGGCATGCTGGAGGTGCCAGAAGTCGACCATGACCAGGTCAGGGTTGAGCTGGTAGCGGCCGTCGTCATTGAGGACGACTTTGTCGAGGGCGCCGTCGGTGGCGTCGCTGAGTGCACGGCGCAGCATCGAGAGCGTGTTGTGGAAGCTGTTGTACGGCCGCGGTGGCCGACTGTCGGGCCAGACGGCCTCGTTGAGGACTTCGCGGCGGACGCCGTGGGGGTGCAGCGCGAGGTAGACGAGCACTTCGCGTTGCTTCGGTGTGAGCGCGCCGCCGAGCTCGCGTTCGCCACCGTCGTCATGAAGGGCCAGGTTGACGCGACCAAGCACCCGCACGGCCAGCGGTCGCCGCGGCGCCAGTTGATCCTCCACCACCGGCCTCGACCGCTCCTCGGGCCATGTTGACAGGTTGCCGACCTTCACGTCGGCGGTAGCGGTGCCGTGCTCGTCAGGATCGTTTGCAGGTGAGGCTGATGGCGGTTCAAGTGGTTGGACGTCGACGGGGACGGCGTGGACGTCGAGCACCTGCAAGCTCGACGTCGGCTCGGCCTGCTGGTTGTTGTGCGGATCCGGCGGACGGGTCGATTCGAGCTGCGTCATCTCCTCCACCGAGCGCTGCTCGGGCACCGGAGCCGGCATGATCCCGTGGTCGTCCTCGGCGACGTCCGCGAGTGGCACGTCGTCATCACCGGCAGCGCGGGGTTCGAGGTCGGGGCCCGGTACGTCGGCAGGGCCTTCGGCTTCGTGGAGCAGGGTGAGCAACTTGGTGGTGTCAGCGGCGGGCAGGGTGAACAGGCGGATGCCGGTGAGCGCATCACCGAGGCCGGGGCTGGTGGCGCTGACGGTGCCATCGGGGCGGACGCGGACGGTCGCGCCGGGCCGCCACTGGCCGAGCAGGATGCCGGCCAGGCCGAGGGTGGAGCCGTTGTCGAGGACGGCCTGCAAGCGGCGTTCAGCGTGCGGTGCCGGGCTGGCGAGCAGCACGAGCGAGGCTGCGGCGGGCTGGAATTCGGTCTCTTCGATGGCGTGGCGGGTGCGAGTGAGCAGGGCCGCTTCCATCTCGTCGAGAGCGGCGTCGAGGGAATCGACCACCAGGACAGTGGAGGGCAGGTGCTCGACCTGTGCGCCGTCGAAGACGAGGTGGAGGTCCTCGGCGGGGATGATCACGCAGACGTTGCAGGCAGGCTGCTGCTCGGCGAGCAGGTGCAACAGGAGAGCACGTGCAGCGTCGGTGGCGCCTGGCCCGGCCAAGCCAAGCCCGCGGGTGCTGGCGAGGTTCAGGGCGAGTTCGCTTCCGCCTCGAACGCCGACCCTCGCTGGAACGGGTACCGGTTCGTTGTTGGGTTCGAGCGCGCCGCCCGCGGTGATGTGGATCCGCGGTGGAGCGGGCGCGAGGTCGATGAAGTCCGCGTCGTCGGAGTGCAGGTCGTCGTCGTGGCCGTCGTGTGCGGTGCGCAGGGCGCGGACCACGGGCGCGATCGGGCGCTGCAGATCGGCGCGGTCGCCGCTGCCGACGCGGTAGCGACGACGCCGCCACATGCTCGCCGACACCATGGCCGTGGTGACCAGGCCGGCCAGGCCGAGGCTGACGAACACACCCGTCATCAGGTCCAGCCCTGGTTCGGCTCGGTCGGTCTGATCGGCTTGCTCGTTCGCGGGCGGAGCCTGCGTGGTCGGTGCTGGCTGTGTTAGGGGTGGCGTGGTCGGCGGCGCCGGTTGCGCGGGTGGGACCGGCGGCAGTTGCTCACCCGGCGCTGGCTCGCTGGCCGGGGCGGGAATGTAGGCGGTGATCTTCCAGCCGGGCCGCACCAGATTGGGGTTCGTGAGCGTGCGACCGTCGGGTTGCTCGACGCCGCGGTTGAGTTGGAAGAGCTCGGGCCACCGGCTGCCGCCGCCTGGCCCGTAGACGCGTTCGGCAACCCGCCACAGGCTGTCGTAGATCCCGTCCTGCGGGAGCCGGACTTCCTCGGTGGCCCGAACCGTTCCTGGCGGGGCAGGCGCCGCTCGATCGATCACCTGGGCGGTGTGCTGCACGACCGGGACCTGTCGCGCCAGGCTGTGCACGGCGGGACCGGGTGTCAGCGGCGCGGTCACCGCGGCAGGCGCGAGGCCGCTCGTCATAGCCGCGGTGGCTGGCGCGGGCACTGTGTACGGGGTGCGGCTGGTGAGCAGGGTCAGCACGATGGTGCCGATGAGGGCAGCGGCGAGCCCGCGCAGCGGGCCGGGCGGACGTTCCTCCGGCCAGGTGCTCCCGCGCGCAGCGTCGATCGTGCAGCGTAAGACGTCGATGGCGAAGAAGAACCAGACTATCCAGCACAGCACGGCCAAGGTGTTGAGCAGGAACTGCGGGCTCATCGAGTTGTTGAGCAGGGTCGCCTGGATCTCGTCCCAGGTCGGCACCTGGTCTGGCAAGGGCCAGCCGATGAAGTGCACCAGGGCCCAAGGCAGGCCGGCGACGAGCGCGAGCAGGGAAACGGCGGCGAGCAGGCCGCGCAGGACTCGGCCGACGAACCGGAGCGCGTTGGCCGGCGCCCTTGAGGCGTGGCTGTTCGTGCTTGGTGTCAGCTTCCTGCGTGTGTGGTGTGAATGTGCGGTCACGGCGGGCTCAATTCCTTGGCAGTACAGGGGTTTCGGCGCAATGTGCACCTGCCCGACCGGAAACGACCAAGCGAGGTCAGGCCACCTCCGCAGGAACACGCACAGGCCCGGACCGTGGTTCGGCGGGCTCAGGCACCGTTGGTGGCGGTCCGGACCTCTTTGTCGTCGCCGTCGGTGGGTCTTGGCCCGTCTCGGTCTTCGTGGCGGACGAGGCCGGGGCTGCCTTCCTGCGTTTGGTGCGCGTGGTTTTTCGGCCGTTGAGCCACCGGTCAAGGTCAGCAACGGGCACGTCGGTGAACTTCGCCAGCTCGTCGGCGCCGATCACGTCACCGGACTCTGCAAGTACGTCACCGAGTTCACGCTCGATCTCGTCGAGCTGCTCAGCGATAGCGGCCCGACGTAGCGCGAGTTCGCCGACCCGCTTTGCCGCGGCGGATCGTTTCGCGGTTGTGGCGCTGTCGTTCTCTTCGACACGATGTTCGATCTCTTCAGGCGTGGCCATCCTGGTCTCCTTTGTCATTGGCCTGCGTTGAGGGCTGGGTGTGGTTATGGCAGGACCCCAGAAATTCCGCGCTGTGGCTGGGCTTGCCCGCTCGCAGTGACTGTGATCGAGCCGATGCCGATCAACGGGAGCAGCTGCGTCGATTGACTAACGGTGACAGTGACGTTGACCGTGTTGCCGGCGACGGAGACGGTGCCGGTGTGGCCCGCCGCGGCGAGGTAGTTGCGGGCGGCAGCAGTGGCTTGCTGCGGTTCCAGGCGCAGTGTGCCTTTAGCCCGGTAGGCGGCCAGGTCGATTTCCTGGGCGCCGACCCGAGCGGCTTCCTGGGCCTCCCCGAGGGCACGAACCTTGGCAGCCAAAGCGAGTCCGCCGTCGAGTACGAGACCGGCGAACAGCAGGACCGCGGTCACGATGATGACAACGAACGCGGTAACCCGCCCGCTCTGGTCCTCACGAAGTCGCCGAAGAGCGGGGCGGCGAGACAGTGCTGTAGAGCTCATCCGGCGCCTCCTGCTTGCGCGCGGGCGCTGCCCCGCCAGATGTCTACTGGCGAGGAGAAGCTGGATTCGAACGTCCGGGCACCTGGGACGCCGAGCATGGTCAGGTCAGCCAGACCGACGCTGCACGAGACGGTGACGGTGACCGTCGAACCGGGCTTGAGCCCCTGGGTGTCGGTGGAAACCGTGAGCGATTGGCAGGTAATCCCGGCAGAAGCCAATGCAGCACTGGCTGTCGTCTGGGCGTTCGCGGTGGCTTGCGACGGGGTACGTGCCAGGGTGGCTGCGCGAGCGGCTTGGTGCGCGACGTCGTTGATCCGCAGTTTCGCGTCGGCGAGCCGGCCGCACAGCACAACGAACAACAGCAGCAGGGTAAGCAACGGAGTGAGCAGGGTGAGCTCGGCCGCGACGGAGCCACCTTCGTCGCGGCGCAGCATGTTTATCCGTTTCCGCGCTAGGTGGATGGGCCTGCGGGGCGTGGATGTCGCGTTCATGGTGCTGCCCCTGCAGCGGTCTGCGGGGTAAACTTCTCAATGGGCCCAACGGATTCGGCGTGAACCGTGAGCGTCATGAATGGGATGACAGTGACCACATTCCCGGTGATCGTCACAGTTGCTTCAGTGTTGCCGCGTTGCACGTTCACCGAGGTTCCATGCAACGGGCCACCTCCCAGTTGCGCGAGGATCCGTTGCCCCTCAGTGATACCGGCGGCGGCGCTGCCACCCGACACCCGTGCGGCGGAGAGAGTTTCGGAAGCGGCAGCCTGAGCGATGTGAGTTGCGTGCATGTAGAGCGCGAACTGGGCGATAAGCAGTATCAGAAGCAACAGAAGCGGTACGGCAATGACGAGCTCGACGGTGCCGGCGCCCCGTTGATCCGTCCGCAACCGGCGCGGCACGGAGCGCGCACGTGTCCGCAGTAGGCGCTCGCGCGTGCTCGAAGTACCGTGTTGACTTGGACTTGGAGGCATAATGTTCACCGCCTACAGAGTGATTCCGTTGGCTTTCTGGGTGACCTTGATGACGATGATCGCGACAACGGCGATCGCGAGTGCCGCCAGCAACGCGGTGACGACCACCGCTTCGGTCGAGTAGCCACTCTCGTCGTGACGCAGCCGCTCCAGGGCGAGACGAAGCCGTGCGATGAGGATCCTGGCTTCATTGAGCATCGGTTTTTCCTTCGGTGTAATTGAGTTCCCATGGGAACGGGCCCGCCTTGACTGTGTCTCGGGCGGCTGTGATGTACGCGAATACGTTCTCTGTCAAAGGCCTTGTTGACTCAAGAACGTGGTTCGCGGGTAGTTTGCGCAGACCCTCAAGGAGTGCTTCGGCGATGGTCTCCTGATCTATGCGAGCCAGCTTCTCCGTCCAGGCCTGGGCAAGCACGACGCAACCGCGAAGGTGTGCGTGTACTTCGTCGACGACGTGGTCGATCGCCTCGATGGCATCGTCCATAGTGTCGGCAAGCCCTTGGGTTCCCGGTTCTGCACGCAGGCCGCTAGCAACGGCTCTTGCGGGTCGTGACTGTTCGAGGATGTGCAGGGCGTCCCACGCCGCGAGGTAGGTCTGGTGAAGGAGTTGTGGGTTCAGCCACGCTGCTGCGGGACTGGTATGCAAGTCCTTCACCGCCTCGACGATCCCGCGGACTTTCTCCTGGATCGCGGGGCCGAACTCGCGGAAGTTTGCTGCCTCGAAGAAAAACTCGCCCGGCCGTCGCTCAAGCTGACACGGAAACCCGCTCCGATGAGCGTGGCGCGTACGCAGAGACAAGACGTGCTCGCCTGACTCGAAAATCGCGTAGGCGAAGGCGAAGGCGGCCAGTACTGCAAGCACGATCGTGTTTCCCTCGGGCAGACGCACCGCCGCGACAATGAGGATGGCACCGATCGCTACGGCGCCCATCGCTCGCAATGTCAGCGCTGCACGTAGCTGTTGTATGCGCCACCGCGCACGGGGCACCGCTGGGTTCCACAGCAGCAGTGCGATACCGAGGTTGAACTCGCCGACTTCGACGGGCGCTCTTGGCGTGGCGAACTTCTTTCGTGCCATAATAATTCTCCCAGGCGGATAGCGGGTCGACGCTTCTCAGAGACCTCCCAACACCTGCGCGAGTGCGGGAAACCCAATGAAGACAAGGAATCCACCGAACAGCATCACCACAGGTAGGCTCATGCGTTCGGTGGCCGCTTGGGCGTCGCCTTCGGCGTCGGTGAGTTCGCGGGTGCGCAGCGCGGCGGCTTTGGCCGCGAGGCTGGCGCGGACGCGGGCGCCTTCGGTGCCGGCCAGACTGACCGATGCAGCCAGCTCGGACAGTTGGTGGACGTCGAGTTCTGTGCCGAGTTGCCCCAGGGTGGCCCAGGGCGTGGTACGGGTGAGTTTGGCGGTGACCAGCGCGCGGCGAAGCTGTTGGAAGGCCCAGCCTTTGCCGATGCCGACCGCGTCGGAGAGGGCTCCGTCGACTCCGGCGCCGCCGGCCAGCAGGACGCGGATCAGGTTGAGGTAGGCCGCCAACGCGTGCCGGAAGGTGGAGCGTCGCCGCTCGGCTTCCTGCCGGACGCTGATGTCCGGGAGCAGAAAGCCGCCCAGAGCAAGGATGAGGCTGGCGATGGCTGGAACTTCCCACCCCAGACTGACATCGGCCAGCACGAGCAGGAGCTCCATCAGGATCGGCAGCAGTAGTCCGGTCAGCGCCAACGTGGCCTTCTCGGCCAGGTGGTGCTCGATGCTCTTGCCGGTGACGGCGAGGGCGTTGCGCAGCTTCCGGTTCGGCAATCCGAGGGCGGCCAGCGGCTTGATGAACGGCTTGCCCACGCGCAAGGCCCAGCCGTCGGAGTCCGCGGCGAGGATCGGCGGCGGCGCCGGTGTCGCGTGCAGCCGGTCGACCAGACTTCGCAACGGTGGCCGTGGCGGGAAGATGTAGACCACCAGCGCCCACAATCCGACGCCGAGCCCAGCGCCCCACAGCAAGCCGCTGATCATGACGACGCCCCCTTTCCGGTGAACAGGTCATCGACGTCGAGATCGGCGTCGTGCGGCCGGATCGTGCCCAGCTCGGTCAGGAACCTTTCTGCCTCCCGCATGCGCGCAATCCTTGCCAGCCAAGCAAAAGCTGTAGTGAAGAGCGCTCCGACGATCAGGAGCATGATCTGGCCGAACGCCGTGTCGTACGGGGCGAGGTAGCCGCGGTTGAGTAGCACCAGGCCGACGGCGAAGCTGAGCGTGGTGATCACGATGACCCGCACGCTGGTCTTGGTGCGGGCGCGGCCAGCCTCGACGCGCATCCGCATCGACGCCTGCTCACGCGCCTCGCTGGCCAGTTCCCCGAGCAGGTCCGCCAGCTGCCGAGCTTGGTGCTCGGCGGCCAGCACGAGCGCGGAGATCACCAGATCCGCAGTCGGGTCACACAGCTGCTCGGCGAGATTGCGCAGCGAGGGTGCGAGGCGTTCGCCTCGTTCGAGCCGGACGGCCAACTCAGTGATCTCCTCGCGGATCGCGGCAGGGCAGGCCGGGGCGGTGGCGAGGATGGCCTGTTCCAGGCCGGCCGCGGCGACGAGGGTGTCGCGCAGCATCTCCGTCCACCCGGCAATCGCTTCGATCCGTTCGAGGTGGTGCTTGTGATCGACGTTCGAGCCGAGGATCCGTGGCAGACCCACCACGGCCACGACGGTCAGGATGGCGCCGACCACCCAGCCGGTGATCGCCCCGACGGCCAGGCCGGCGAGCACGGCCACCACCAGCCAGCCGACCTGCTTGCGGTCGTGGTGGGCGGCCAGCCAGGCACTCAGCCGCGATGGCGTCGCGGGACGGGCGGGACGGCCGCGCAAACCGACCCAGATGAGCATGACGCCGACAGCGAGGCCCGTGCCGAGCAGTCCGAACAGGGCGCTGGTCATGGCGTCCACCACCCTTCGCGCCGCTCGAACAGGTCCGGGTCGTAGCCGGCGTCCATGAGCAGGTCCACGGTGTCGGTGCGCAATGGCGCGCCGGGCACGGCGCGCAGGTCCGGGCCGGGGCGCCATACCTCGTTGCTGATGATCTGAGCGTCGTCGGCGCCGACGACTTCGCGGATGGAAGACACCACACGTTTGCTGTTTTCGCCACGAGGCTTGTCCAGGTGCACCACGAAGTGCAGGGCCGCGGCGACCAGGAGGTTCGTCGCTTCCATCGGTAGCCGCTCGGGGCCTTGCACGGCGTAGGCGGCGAGCTTGGTAAAAGCGCCCTGGCTGTTGGAGGAGTGCAGAGTGCCCATGCTGCCGTCGTTGCCCATGGACATCGCATTGGTCAGCGGGATGACCTCCGGACCGCGGACCTCGCCGACGATCACCCTGTCCGGGCTGTGGCGCAGAGACTGCCAGACCAGGTCCGACAGCGAGACCTCACCGACCCCTTCCAGGTTGGGTTCTCGGGCCTGCATCGCCATCACATCCGGGTGGACAGCTTCGTCCTCGCCGAGCCCGAGTTCGAAGACGTCCTCGATCGTGATCAGCCGCTCCCACGCTGGGATCGCCGAGGCCAACCCTCGCAACATTGTGGTCTTCCCGATCGCGGTGCCACCGGTGATCAGGACGTTGCGCCGGGCGCGCACCACCGCGGTCAAGAAGGACTCCAGCGCCAGGTCGATGGTGCCGTTCTCGCGCAGCTCCGCCAGCGTGATCTTGGTGAATCGGTGCCGCCGGATCGACACCGATGGCCGCGCGGTTACGGCCATGACCGCCGCGACCCGCTCGCCACCCGGCAGCTGGAAGTTGACGATCGGCGACCCGCGGTCGAAGCGGCGCTCCTCTACTCCGGACCGGGTGGCCAGGTCGCGGATGAGCTCGACCAGCTCGGTGTCCGAGCCAACCACCGGTGGCAACCGGCGTCGGCGGCCGTCGGCGTAGCGAACGAACACGCGGTCGTAGCCGTTGATGTTGATATTCTCGATCTCGGTGTCGGCCAGCAGCGGTTCCAATCCGCCCAGCCCGAAGACCTCGTCGAGCACGGCTGTGATCACCCGCTGCTCGACCTCCGGTCGCACCAGGTCGTGAGCTTGCCGCATCTCCGCCTGAGCATGGGCCTCGGCGGCGTCCTGCAGGACAGCCTCGGCCATCTGACGGCGCGCAACGGTCCCCATTGGGGCACGGCCGCTGCTTTCGTCGTCCCGGATGCGTTGGCTGAGCTGCGTGGACAGCTGCTCGCGCAGGTACTGCCGCAGCCGATCCACGGCCGCGGCCTCCCCTGCGGGCCGATGTGGAAGCTCCGCCGGGCCGGGCAGGTTCGTCGGGCCAGCGTGTGGGCCGGCTCCGTTCGACGTGCTCGTGAGGTGCGGCTCGCCGAGTCCGGGCCGGGTCATGACGTCGCGCCGTTTCGGGTTTGCGGCCCGAGGGGTTGCAGGGCTGCGCCGAAGACCGGCCTGCCGGGCACCGCCAGCTGCAGGTGCGGGGCATGGGTGCCGCCGTTGTTGGTGGCGTGCCAGTGCGCGAAGGCGTTCAGCGCGATCTTGGCGGCGGCGCGCCCGAGAGCGGACTTCTCCGGGCTGTGCCGGCCGTTGCCGTGCCCGCACAGCACCGCGGCGCCCTTGTCATCGCGGGGGACACGTCCCATCACCGGGATGCCCATGACCTGGGCTACCTCGGCGGTCGGGTAGCCGTCGCCGACGAGCACGAAGCACGGCTTCGCCGACCATCGCTGGGCGGCCTGCAGCTTGAGCGCGACGTGCGCGAGTTCGTCGTCGTGTGGTCGGGCGACCAGCAGCATCGCGTCGGCGCCGCGGATGATCGGGAACGCAGGCGAATCGGCATCCACCCGGCCGCAGTCGACGATGACTGTGATCCCCGGCTGGTCGGCTGCCCGGCGCATCGGCGACGACGCGCCCGGAGCCAGCACCGACAACGCGGCGCGGGCTTGTTCGGCGCCGACCGGTCCGAGTACCACCCGCAGGCCACCAGGTAGGAGTTGCGTGTGCTGGGCGAGCAGGTTCGGCTCGGAGCCGCCGCGGCCCCGCGCTGCGGCGGCCAGGCTGACCAGCCCCGGTGACTCGGGCAGTCGGAAGCGGGCCATCAGGTCGCCGCCGGCCGGGTCAGCCTCGACGACAATCGGGTTCTCCTGCGCTGGCCACCGAGCGCCGAGGGCGGTGGCCAACGTGGTGACACCCGGCGAGCCCTTGAGCGAACAGACTGTGATGAGCATCAGCGTCCACCTCCCGCGATCGCCACCAGACTGAGTTGCCCCGACGGAGCAGCGGCCAATGCCCGCGCGTCCGATTCGGACAGTTGCAGAGAAACCACGGTGGTCTGCTCGGTCTCGCGCGTGGCGATTCCGGTCACCACCGCGGTCCACGACGAGGTCTGTCCGTTCGATGTTCCCATCGTCGTGCCCTGGCCTGGCGTGCTGAGCACTGCGACGGTAGTTCCTGGCATCAGGTCGGGCGGGAACTGTCCAGACTTCAACCCGACCGCCGCAATTGCCTTTCCCTGCAAGGGAATCTGCGGCGAGCCGAGGACCGACCGGGTCACCAGCGAACCGGCGGGCAGGCTGAACGCGACCTGTTGTCCCACCACGGTGGACGCCGACGATGCCGACATCACGTCCATGCCGGAGTCGGCCGCCATGCTGACCTGCTTGAGGTCCTGCGCGGTCAGGATTTGGCCCACGGCAACAGGACGGGCCAACGCCAGCACGCTTTCCCGGTCTCCCAACTGCATTCCGGCGAACACACCGCCCGCGGCGCACACCACGACCAGCAGGACACCGAGCAACAGGTAGGGCACGCTGCGCCGCCTGCCTCCGCCGCTCAGGCGTGAAGGAGCCTTGCTGTCACGGCCAGCCCACGTGTTCGGCGACGTTCCATTCTTCGTCGTCGTGTCCGTGCCAGTCGAACCTGCGGTAGTTGTCACCACCGACCTCCTTCAGGCATGACGCCATCGCGACGCGTCGATCTGAGTGGTCGACGTGCCTTCCGTAACAGGATGTTTCGTTGTGGACACCCGCCCTCGTGGGGCAGGAGGCTTGGATCAGCCGGTGGCGATGCCCTGGCTCTCCGCCACGCGGAACGCGGCATTGCCGGTCGTGGTCATGGTCGGGAACGTGCCGCCTTGGCCTGCACCCGACCAAGTCACGGTCCAGTTCACCGTGGCGGACACGGGGAACGCTTCCGCTCGCTGTCCGGCCGAGGAGGTGCGGTAGGTGTAGCCGCAGTCCGGCGACGCGCTCTTCGGATTAGCCCCGGCGGGGAACGGGGAACCCGGACCGGTGCAAGTAACCGAACCGCCGTCACCCATCGACCAGGTCACCGAGGTTGGCTTCGCGACCGCGGTCACCGAGACGCCCGGTACCGCCGCGGTGGCCGACACGTCGCCCCAACTGCTGGGGTCCAGCCACATCCAGGTCGGCAAGCTGACCAGTTGATCGCCAGCCGGGTTTGCTTTGATCTTCGGAGTGGGCAGCCGCAACTGATTGCGCGCCTGCGCCGCGAGTTCAGCAGGGGACGGCAGCGGCGCCGGACCGGGCTGGCCATCGGCAATCCAGACCGGCGGACGGTACAGCGCATCCGCGAATCCGGGGCCCGTGCACTTGTAGACGTACCAGGCGCCCGAGGGCGGCTGGGCCTGCGCGAACTGCGCGGTGGCCTGCTCGCTCTTTGGCCGGTACACCGCGGTGACCGCACCCGACTTCAGCGGAGCTTGGAAGGCCGCCGGCTGCGCGCCACCAGGCGCAGGGCCCTGGTAGCCACTGCGTTCGTATCCGCACTGGGCCAGGTTTTTGTTCCCACCGATGATCGTGTCGCCGTTGGCGTTGGCCTGCCCGGTGCCAGGGTTGTTCTTCCCAGGGTTGCCCGGCTTGCTGTTTCCGTTGCCCTGGTTACCGTTTTCCTTGGCGCCGCCCTTGCCCGCGCCGAGCTCGCATCCAGGGTTGGGATACTGGCTGCAGTCGGTGAATCCCCAGCCTCCATCGGCGAATGCGGGTACCGCGGTCGCCACGAGCACGGCCGCCGACAGGCCGACCACGACTCCTGAACGTTTCAACACGAGCCCACCCCCTCCACGGCAAAGCGGGTGACCCTCCACGTGCCGTCCTGCTGCTTCTTGACTTCCGCGGTGATCGAGCGTCGCCCGCCCGGAGTGTCGTTGACCAACTGGCCGTTCTTGTACTTCAGCCAGCCGCTATCGTCACCACAGTCCGAGATCATGACTGTGGTCGGATTGTCTTGCGGATCCACTTTGGACACTTGGGGATTGGTCTTCGGCGCGCCCTTCGTCACGACACCGTTGAGGTTGTCGGTATACAGGCTGCGGTTGATCACCCCGAGCGCATCGCCCGTCGCGTACTTCGCGAGCTCTGGCGACTGCCAGTCCCCGGTCTCACCGGCCTTCGCCATCTGCCGCCACATTCCCGCGTAGGCGGCGGTCGCCTGCTGACGCGCACTGTCCACCGGAGAAACCGGCGACGGCGAAGCACTGCTCGGTGACGAAGAAGTTGTCACCCCAGTCGCGCCCCCAGGCGTCGGCGACGAGTTTGAACTGCAGGCTGTCAACGTCAGCGCCGCGAGCCCAATGAGAACCAGTCCCGCCCTGCGCCAGCTGTTGCTGCCGTGTACGTAGCCGTCGACCACGTGCACCCCCTCGGATCTGCGAAAATTCCTTTCGATCTACTGTGGTACACCTCACGTCTACCTGGCACCCCCCAGGAGACCGCAATGTCCCTATGAAGGGACACAGGTGTCAGAACAGGGAAAATCGAGCAAGATTCATCCAAATGGGTTAAAAACGGCGTGTCCAAACGTCGCTGAGTAGTAGCTTCGCTTCACTGGGCAACCGCAATCTGGCGGCTACAGGGGGTACGTCGTGAGGCGTTCTGTCACTCTCGTGAGTCGCACGTCAGCGACGCTGACCGGACGATGAACGCGATCTCCATTGTCGGCTGGGGCCTTGTCGGGCTCGTGGTCGCCGGTGGCCTACGCGTCATCGTCCAAGGGAGTTCGGTGCTCCCGGAGAAGTCCGAGCGGCTCGCGCCTCCAGCCGTCCTGGAAGCGACGACCGCCGTCCTGTTCGTCGCTTTGGCTTGGCGGATCGGCCCGGCGCCCGATCTGTTCGCCTACTCGTGGCTCGCCGCAGCCAGCGTCGCGCTGGCCACCATCGACTGGGGAACCCGTCAACTGCCCACCAAGTTGATCTGGCCCAGCGGCATCGTCCTGGCCGTCCTCTTCGGCGTGGCCGCCGTAGTCAACCACGACGCGTATCCACTGTTCCGCTCCGCGGCTGGCATGCTCGCGCTCCTCGGGTTCTACGGAGCGCTTTACTTCCTACGCCCCGGCCAGCTCGGCGGTGGAGATCTCCGGCTCGGCGGCGTACTCGGGCTCGCGCTCGGGTGGGCTGGCTGGCCGTCGGTCGTGACGGGAACAATCTTCGGCTGGCTCACAGCCGCCATCGCGTTGCTCATCCTGCGAGTCGTTCGACGACAAGAGCCCCACCGCGACCTGCCGCTCGGCCCATTCCTCGTCATTGGGGCGTTCGCGGCCGTTCTAGCAGGACCTGGGGCGTAAATGTCCTGCGCCGTTGATCGTGAGGTAGCTGCCGTCGCTGACTGCGGTGCCGCGTGTTCAGTGGCATATCGACGGCCTTGCTGCGCCTGTGGTTCCGAGGCAACTCAGCGGATGGGTGTCGGTGGGGGCGAGTTCGGGGCGGTTTAATGTCGCTGCCCCATCAAGCGGTCCCAGCGTTAGCAAAACGGCCAGGTTCGTCATGTGGAACCATGCTGTGTTCGTTGATCAACGGAACGATCGCATTCCGCAATTGCTCACCAGCAGGAGATGGTATTCCTGCATGTCGCCGAGCGACCTCCCGACCTGCACCCGCGACCAAATCGGCCAGTTGGATCGAAGGATGCTCACGAGACACGCCGCGCACAATCGCCCTGGCCGCTTGGTCCCCTCCCATCCGGATGTAGCGCCCAGAAGGACCGGGCCGCCAGGAGGACACAGCAAGGATCTGATCCAGCCGCTCGTCAGTAAAGACCTTCTGTTCGTCTACAAGTGCGCTAACACGACCGAGCTTCGCTGACCAGTCTCCGACTACGCCGTTCAGACAGGGAATTAGCGGCTCCATCGTTGGTATGGGATCGCTGTCGCGAAGGGCATGTAGATAGCTCGCCGCCTCTAAACGCGTCGTTCGTAGGTCGAAGAGGATCGCGGTCACCCGGCGGCGATGCGACTGTGCCCATGCACGGTCGATCTCGTCAAAGAGACCATCGACGTTGACCTGTGAGCCGTCGCGGTTGCGCATGGACGCGAAGTTGACCACGGTCGCGATCAGGCGATTGAAACAGTCTTGTCCGAGTGCACGGGGCCCTTCGTTGAACAATGTCCGGGCGAGTTCTCGGGCGAACCTGCCAGCATGCAAATTGTGCCCGAGATTGAACGCGTGTTCCTCCAGGAGCAGATCAATGATCTTGCCTGCCACGAAGTAGTGCTTGTCGACCATGAAGACGCTGGCTTTGTCAGCGAGAACGCCACCCGGCTTCAAGAGGTCTACCAACACGGCCAGCCGATCCCTCCTCGTGCCTGTGAACTGACCGAACTTCAACTCGGGCGGTTGTGTCAGTCCAGCATCACGGCGCAATCGCTCCACAATCGGGGCCGCTGATATGTCGTCGATCGCGATCGAGCCGAGCACTAAGTGCCGGTCGCTACGACCGTACAGTTGCTCGCCGTCCCACCCCGACTCGTCGACCGCAATCCACCGCCCCGACACTTCGTCGTCCTCGGTAGCAGCCGTACGGCTGTGGCGGACGTACGCAGGGCCAGTGAGACTCGAAGCGCCACCTGCGGGCCCCTCGTCGTCATTCATCACGACCTCACGTCGCAGGCTTCGTGGTCAAGCTGAGCGCGTACCAGGGCTGAGGCTCCAACCAGCGAGACGTGTTCAAGGTACCTCAACTCTAGTGGCGGAGATCGACTAATTGCCTCAGACACACTGGCGCTGCCTCAGTTTCGCTGGCACCGAACAGTGAACGAATGACCGTCGCCAGTGAATACTCCCCGTAGGCGGCCAGATTTGGCCCCGCTGGTGGCCACCGGGTTCCCCGTGGACGGCCAGATATCTCCCCGGCAGATTGAGATCATGCCTGGTTCGACGCTCGATACCGTTCGTGGTGGAGCACGGCATTGAGCGGGAGACGTTCCCGCCAGCCGTGCCTTTCCAGATCGGGAACGGCCGGTAGGTCGCGGACCGGGCCGACGCACAACCACGCCACTGGGCGGAGAGCACCCGGCAGGCCGACCAACTCGCGCAGGAACTCCTCGCGGTAAAAGCTCACCCAGCCGACTCCGAGCCCTTCGGCGGTCGCGGCCAGCCACAGGTTCTGGATGGCAAGGCACACCGAATACAGACCGGTGTCGGCGATGGCATGCCTGCCCAGCACCGCGGGCGCGCCACGCGACGGGTCATAGCTGACCACGATGCCCAGAGACGACTCCACGATGCCCTCGATCTTAATCCGCGCGAAAGCACGAGCCTGCTCGGCGTCCAGCTGGCCCGCGAACAACTCCCGTTCGGTCTGCACATGCTCACGGAACGTCTTGCGAGCGTCCATATCGGACACGAGCACGAAATCCCACGGCTGCGACAGGCCCACACTGGGTGCCGCGTGCGCCGCGCTCAGCACCCGGCGCAGCACCTCGGCCGGGATCGGCGCACCGGTGAACTCCGCCCTGGTGTCCCGCCGCCGGAAAACGGTCTCGTACAGCAAGCGTTCGTCTGTCCCACTCGTCACGAGCTAGATTGTGCCCGCCCGGAACAGAAAGCACCGCAATCCAAGCCATGGCAACGTTGCAGCGATAGCTCAACGTGGCCATGCGGCGGCTGTCAGGGACGGCTGCTGACCCTGGAGGCGGCGTGAGCTCCTTCGCCGTTACGGCGCGCCTCCGAGCTTGACCCAGCCCGTAGCGGCCGTGCCGGTGACCTTGAACCACAGCTCGGCCGGGTTGTGCCGGACGTACTGGGAGCCCTGGATGGCCGCGACCACGCCCTCCGGAGCAGGCGTTCCGCTCAACGTGACGCGTCCGCCGCGGTTGCCGCCGATGATCGGGAAGACGTTGTTCACCGCGGTCCGTGCGGCGGACCACAGCTCCGCACAGGTCGCGAAGTCATTTCCCTGAACGACAGGATGACGGTCCACCGGCGGACTCCCCGTCGCGTCGAACAAGATCCCCGACGTCGCGGCGCCGGCCAGCGAACAGCCGGTGACCATGATGTTCGCGATCCGGCGGGCGGTGGTCGCGGCGAACCAGAAGCCCGCGGTCAGGCCGTCCGGTGACTCGATGGCCACGCCGTCCAGGTGGACGCCTGCCATGTCCTGCAGGCTCGGCACGATGCGGAAGCCGTAGCTGGTCGCGGCGGGCGCGTCCTCGATCCGGATCCGGGTACCGCGGATCCGGATCCGGTCCGCGGAGAGAAGGTCGACGTAGGAGAGTTGGGTGCCGGGGCCGACGCGGGTCGTCCAGGTTCCGCCCTCGACGTTGATCCGCCGGGGGGAGGTTCCATGGTGCGAGATGAGGGCCAGCGGACCGGGCAGGCACGCGGAGTCGCGAAGGAGGGACACGTTGCGGACGGTCAGGTCCTCGTTCGCGCGTTTGACCAACAGCAGCGGCGCGTCCAGCGCGTCGGCTGTGTCGCCGCGGTTCGCGTCGATCTCGATGTTGTCGAGTGTGGTGCCGCGAGTGCTCAGGACATACAGCGCGCCGCCCCTGATCCGGACGTTGACCATCCGGGAGTTGGACAGGCGCGCCTCCCTGGTGGCGTCCTCGAAGCCGCCGAAGCTCGCCGCCACCCAAGTCTTTCCCTCGGTGTTGTCGATGGTCCCGTTGGTGACCGTGATGTTCTCCATCACGCTCGGCGAAGTCGGCTCCATGTCGAGGCAGGAGTTCCGCGCCCCGATCAGGAAGAAGTCGCTGAGCATCACGTCGCGGACGCCCTTCTGGAACGACACGCCCGCGCGGGCCCCGCCCCTCATCGCCTGCGGGTGGCCCCCGAGCCGCATCGTGACGTGGTGGATACGCGTGTTCCGGACCAGCGTCGGCACCGGCTGCAGGCCACCGGAGAGCCGGATCCCGTCGCCGAGGCAGGCGCCGAAGTAGATGTCGTGGATCTCGACGTCGGTCACGTCGCCCGCGGTCGCGTCCAGCTCGATGTGGTTGTGGACGAGTTCCGGGTCGAGGTTGCTCATTTCGCCATGCGCGGTCGAGAAACCCGACAGCGTGATCCGCCGCGGCCCGCGCGCCACCGGGGCCGATCCGCGCGACACCAGGATGATCTGCGTCCGTCCTCCGGACTGCGGTCCCACCAGCACCAGCCGAGTCGCGGCCGCGCCCTGCCCGCACAACTCCAGCCCTTCCTTCTCACCGGTGAACCGGATCACGCCCGACCGTTCGGTCCCCTGGGGAGCAATGCCACTTACTTAGCAGCTGCCGGTCTGACTGTGATGGTGGTGTTGCTGATTGTAACGGGGTGTGGGGTAGCGTTCCGTTGTGGGTGTGACGCGTGATTTGCGGTCGATAGTCAGTGATCATGATCGACTAACTGATGCTATTGGCATTGGTGTGCTGACTCGTTTATTGGATCGTGATCTGGTCGACG
>NZ_JADNQM010000071.1:0-18655 GCF_046269425.1 Amycolatopsis sp. cmx-11-12
ATTTACCACTGAAGGGTGATGCGCGCGACTAGGCCGTGTCTCGAAGTCATATCCACTCGTTGATCGCTGCGACTGTGACGGTGTCCTCGTAGCGGACGGCGAGGTTGTCATACCTATTTGTCTTGTCCGGAGTCGTGCACCGAATACCCCGATGACGTAGATACTCGCGGTTGGTCCGGGAGCCGTACGCCTTGTCGGCCAGCACCCGGTCCGGCCGGGTGCTGGCCTGCCCACTGCCCGAGCGACCCGGACGCGGCCCTACCCACTTTTCGGCGAGCAGCGAGCCGTGACGTACTCCTAGCCCCCCGATATCGTGGAGCCGACGGCCATGCTCAAGGGCTCGGCACGCGCACGTGTCGCCGACCAGAACCGAACGAGTGAAAAGGAGCGGGTATGACCGACGATGTGGCCAGCCAAGTGATCAAGGCTGAGCAGGATCGGATCCACTGTCTCCTCGACGTGGATCGCGGCACCTACGACCGCTTGCACGCCGCGGAGTACCGGTTGTGCAACCCGACCGGCACCGTGTGGACGAAGGCCGAATACCTGGATCTCCTCACCACCGGGCGGGTCGCCTACCGGGAACTGGGGCTGACCGGCGACGTGGACGCCATTGTCGGCACCGACGTCGTCGTCCTCCGCTATCGGTGCGTTATCGAACTCACCGTCGACGGCGCGGACATCCCGCGGCACGAGGCCTGGCACACCGACGTCTACACCAATGCCAGCGGCACGTGGCGTTGTACCTGGTCGCAGGCCACCGGCATCATGGACCTTCCGTTGGCCGCACCCTGACCCAGCACGAGGAAGACGCGGACCCGCCGGACTTGACGTTGTGACACAGGGCAGGGACCAGAAGCGTCCAGTGGTTAAGTGGCCTTGCGGGGGCAGTTTCGGGCGACCGGAGAAGACGGCCAGGCGGTGTCGCCATGGAGCGCGGGATCAACCGACTCCAACGCAACCGTGCAGTCGCGACAACCTCGCCGTCCGCTACGAGGCCACCGCCACAATCGCAGCGATCAACGAGTGGCTACGATTAGAGTCAATAGTGTTTTAGGTGCCTACAGCGAGCGAGCCGGGACAGCCGAAGAAGCTCGACCTTCACACCTTCCCCCAAGTACATGAAGGTCCCCTTCCTGTACCTCAAGCGAACAGCGCGCCGGTGACCGTTGAGGTCGGGTCTCGTGAGCGGTAATGACGGCTACCTCACGAACTGCCACTCACGCCCCCACCGGCTCACTCACCCCCAAGGTCACCGGAAGCCGAAGAGCGGCAACAAAACCACCAACGGCGACAAGACCGATGAACCCGAAAACCACACCGAAAGCCAACGTAGGACTGAAGCCGAAACCAGCCAGAACAGCGCCGGTCACCGCCACGCCCGCCACCGCGCCCACTTGCCTCACCGTGTTGAACAAGCCCGACGCACCACCAGCGGCACCCGGCTCCACGGACCCCATCGCGATCGCGGACAGCGGCGACCAGGCCATCGCGTTGGCCGCGCCCAGTAGCGCCGCTCCGGCAGTGATCCACCAGGGATTCAGCTTCAGCACGACCACAAGACCGATGAGCGGCAAGCTCACCGCGAGCAGGCTCATCCCGAGGATCGCCGGTCGGCGCCCGCCCACCCTGTCGACCCACCGGCCGCACGGCGGCGACAGCAGGATCGCCAAGACGGCGTCCGGTGCCATGACCATCGCCGCCTCGATCGGGCCGAAGCCGCGCACTTCTTGGATGTAGAGCATAGTGGGCAGCGCCATCGCGAGGACCGTCGCGCCGAGGGACGCCATCGCCAGGCTCGCCGACAGGTATCCGGACGAGCGATAGAGATGCAGTGGCGCGAGTGCGTCCGCTCCTTCGCCGCGTTCTCGGAAATAGAAACAAACGAGCAGCACGACGGCGATGACGGTCGCCGGCAGTGACAAAGAATTCCAGGAGAGCAAGGCCCACACCAGAAGGCTCAGCCCCGCCGTGCTCAACGCGGCACCGAGCAAATCGAAACGCGCGACGCCTCCCTGACTGCCCGGAATCAAACGGATCCCCATCACGACGGCGACCAGGCAGAGCGGCACGTTGACCCAGAAGATCCAGCGCCAATCCAGGCTCGCGGTCAGCAGCCCGCCCAGGATGGGCCCGAGCAACGTGGCGGCGGCCGCGACCGAACCCCAGATGCCGAAGGCGCGGCCACGTTCGTCCTCGGCGAAGAGCCGTCGGATCAACGTAAGTGGCTGAGGGGACATCGCGGCGGCTGCCAGGCCTTGCAGGACCCTGAAGGCGATGAGCCATCCGATCGAAGACGCGAGCCCGCACAGCGCGGAGGTGACGGCGAAGGCTGCCATGCCGAAGAGATAGACGCGCTTCGGATCGAAGAGGTCGCCGAGTCGGCCGGCGACCAGCAAAGGAACCGAAAACGCCAGCAGGTAGCCCGCCGTCACCCAGAACAGACCGGCGACGTCTCCGCCGAGATCGGCTTGGATGCTGGGACTCGCGACGGCGACGATCGTCGTGTCGAGCAGGAGTACGAAGAACCCGGCGAGCAGGGCAGTGAGCCCGCCCCCATCGCGACGGAAGAAGCACGCCAATCACGATAGGGCCACGGAACCCGGTCTTCGTAACAAGGTCCGTCCGCCCCGCGAGTGGTAAGCCGATGGCTTCGGCACGCGAAAAGGGAGACGATCGTGAACCGGGCGGGTTCTGTGTGGTTCTGGTCCTTGCTCGGCGCCTTCATCGCCGCGGCACTCGGCACCGCGATCACCCTTGCGACCGGACTGATCAGCGGCGTTTCGCAGGTCATCGGCCGCCGTGACGGCGATGGGTCGCAAACCGCCGGCACGACGAACGTCTACAACGTCCAGCGGCCGCAGGTGAACGTCTGGCTGGTGTTCCTGATCCTGGGTGTCGCGGGTTCGTTGCTGGCGGCCATTTTCGTGGGCGTCCACTTCGCGGGCTCTATCCAGACGGCCGGAACACCGCATCCCGCCGCGATCGAGCCGCGCTTGACACCCCCCGCCCTCGTCGACAACCACCACGCTCCCCGTCCCCACCACGACTTCCACCATGCCCCGGCCGGCCGCGAACGAAGCTATCGCCGAGTTCGTCACCGGCTACTACCGTCTGATGCCGGACACGCACGCGGGATGGCCGCTCATCGGGCCGAATCTCCAGCGCCGCGGCCTGAGCGACTACGAAGTCCACTGGGGCAGGATCAGCGCGGTGGACGTCCATCGGGCGTCGGCCACCTCTGTATCGACGCCGACACCCTCATCCGGGCGAAATAGCGATCAGGACGAACACGGTTTAGGGTCCGGCTCATGACCGCTCTTCCGCGCGGCGGCCGTCCCGCCGAAGCCCTGGTGGCCGTCGAAGCGAGCATCGAGGATCGCTGGCGGCTGTTCCTCGAGGAATACGGTGTCACCGCCGGAACAAAGGAGGAAACCGACCTCGCCGAAATGGTCGTCGCGGACCCCTCCGCGTTCGCATGGCGGCTGGTCGACGCCGCGCTGGGCAGGTTGCGGTGCACCGACTGCGGCAACGAACTCGGCGCGGGTCCCACCGGCTGCGGAAAATGCGACCAGGCCGACGGTTTCCGGTTCGCGGCCATCGAGGTCGACAAGCAGGCGACACCGCCGGGCACCGAGCACGGGCTCCGGGTCGCCACCGCCGTCGCCCGCACCCGGCACCGCTACGGAGCGCGGGCGCGCTGCGGCTTCGAACTCGGACTTCCCGGCCTGCTCGAAGGCAAACTGCCCAGCACGGCACAGGCTCAGGCGTACCGGGCGGCGATCAACAAGCTCTCCGAAGAGGATTGCGAACGCTTGACCTCCTTCGAGGAGGTCGTCGCTAAACGCTCCGGAACACGATAGCCGCGCCGAGTGCCTCTGCCGACGGGACGAACGGTGCGCCGTCCGCCGTCCTGCGGAGCGAGAATCCCTTCCCGCGCAAGAACTCCTCAGTGGCGAAGACGTCACGAACCCCGACGGCGCAGGCGACCATGGCCGGCAGTACGGCCGGTCGCTCTCCCGGCAGCAACTCTTCCAGCCGGGAGGCAGGCACCAGGGTCAGCCGCCCGGCATCGAGGTCGAAGGCCCAGGCGGGTCCGTCCGGTCGGACCGGCCCGCCGAGATAGCGCTCGTAGCGCGCCACGACCGCCGCGAGTTCGTCGTCGGCGACGCACAGCACGGCCTCTGTCAGGGCGATCGCCCCGTTGGGATGCTCCGAAGACCGGCTGCCCTGTATCTCGCCGTCGAGGTCCGCGACCACGCCGACCCGGCCCTCTTCCACCGAACCCGGGCGGGCCCCGGCGCCGTCGATCTCCAGGTACCGGACCGTTTCGGCCACGGTTCCCGCTTCGGTCTCAACCGGTCGCCGTACCGTGTTCACGCCGCCGTGCCCGACTTCGGACGCGGTCAGCCGCGTCGCGACAGCATCGATGTCGGGCGACGAGAACATCAGGATGTGCAGGCCCTCGAAGCGATCCAGGCAGGCCGCCAGATTCGCACTCGTCGTGGCGATCCGCTCGACGATGACCGGCAGCACTTCTGGTGGCGCCGTCAGCGGGACGACGTTCGCGTCGGGCGGCACCGCATCGCCCGCGCGTGCCGGCGTGGCAAGTTCGAGAAACCCGTCCGCGAAGTCGGCGTGTGTGTTCGCCGCGCCGAACGGCTCCGGTTCGCCGCCTTCCCCGCGGGCCATGGCCGGATAGCTCGGTGGTGCCACCACGAATCCCAGCCGCCGGTAGCGCTCGAGCGCGGACGACAGGTCGCCGACGACGTGGCCGACATGGTGCAGACGTGCGATGTCTCGTCCCATGCCGGCCAGCCTAAGGCGCCGCTCAGTAGTCGTCGCGTCCGGTGAACTGCTGCTCCAGTAGCTCCGCCGAACCCGCGACGAGTTCGAGCGGGTCGGTGAACTCGTTGATGTCGAGGTTCACCAGCGGCAGGGAATGGCGCAGCACCAGGTGTTCGCCCATCACCACCAATCCTCCGACGACGATCGTGTTGCCGATCTCGGTCAGCACGGTCGCCAGGTCGACCTCGTCGATGCGCGCGAACGGCGTCGCGATCTGCACCCAGTCCTCGCGGCGGTCGAAGATCTCCCGCGCGATGACCACGGTCTGGGCACGCTCTTCGTAATCGTCGTCGCCATACGACAACCGAATGCGAATTTCGTCCGTTTCGTCCTTTATCACCCGATATTCGTGTCGTACGAACGCGACCAGATCGGCCCATTCCGCCATGAATTCAGTCTCCCTCGCAGTCGAAGATCAAGAATAGCGACTGCGAAAGCGAAGAAACGGGACACAGCCCGACATCACCCGGACAGCGGCGGCGCGCACCGCCCTTAGGGTCAGCCGCCGGTCGGCACCCCCGCCCGCGCTTCCTGCGGCGTCAGCGGCCGCAGCGACAGCGTGTACTCGTAGGTGCTGTCCTGCTGGACCTGACTGCGTTCCCGCACGGGGTTGGGCGTGTCCCCGACGCCGGTCACCGCGTGGCTCGCGTGCAGCGTGAACCAGCCCTTGTTGCGCTGCAACTGGAACGGGTACGCCGCCCGGTCGAGGTCGTCGAACGGCGTCACGCTGACGTCGTTCGCTCCCCCGACCAGCAGCCCACCGGTCCGGCCGTCGGTGAGCAGCGCCCACCGGCTGTCGGTGTGGTTGCCGTGGTCCTGTGGCCGGTGGTAGTCGACGTACTGCTGGTCCACCGTGCTCGACTGGACACCGATCGGGGTGCCGTCCTTGCGGTCGATGTAGCTCTCGGCCTTCCGCCCGTACCAGGCGAACCTGTCGTAGGAGTCCGGCACGGCGAGCGAGACACCGATCCGGGGCAGGTACGGCAGAGTGCGCACACTTCCCTGCGGCACCACCTTGTTGCCGAGGCTCAGCGTCCCGGTCCGGTCGACGGTGTAGGTCATCGTCTGGTCGAACCACGCCCCGGCGACGTCCGGCGCGGCGACCCGGCTGTCCACGATCACCCGCACGCTTCGCGACCCGTCCTTCTCGACCCGGACACCGGTGACCGTGGTCTTCAGCCGGTCGAGTCCGGCCTTGCGCCAATCCTCACCCTCGGCCCGGCCCCAGGCGAAGGTCTCGTTACTGATCGGCGCCCGCCACGCGTCGAGCTTCGGCCCACCGCTCAGCAGTTCCTTGCCCTGGTGCCGGATCGACGTCAGCGCACCGGTGGTCTTGTCCACTTTGTATGTGACGCCTGCCGCGGACGCCGTCACCGAAGCGGCGTCCTCGACGGCTTCGACGGATTTCCCGTCGAGCGGCGTCCGGTCCAGCCCTGGGACCCGCTTGCCGCCCAACGAGAACTGGTCGTGCGCCAGGACGTGTCCTCGTGCGAGCATCGGCTCGCCCTGGGTCGTCACCGCTTCGACAGTGAGGAATCGCTCGCGATCGGCCGGATTCGCCGGAACCGGCAAAGAGATCTTCCCTGTCGACGCGGCGCCGACCCGCAACGGCTGTTCGCCACGAGCGACGATCCGGGAGCCCTCCTGGATCCGCCACCGCAGGTTCAGCTCGTCGGTCCCCTTGAACTGCCGCTCGTTGGTCACCGACAACGCGCCGCCGGAGTAGGCGAACCGGAGCGGCTGATGCGCCCAAGCCATCTGCGCTGTCTCGGGCTGCGCCGAGCGATCCGAACCGATCAGACCGTCCACACCGGACAGACTCGAACCGTACGACAGGTGGCTTCCGCGATCGGTCACACTGTCGAAGTCCAGTGCCAGCACCGCCCCGCCCGCCGGAGTCTCGCCGGACAACTCCGAAGCGGAAAGCGGCTTCTCGTAGATACGGACATCGTCGACGGCGCCGCGGCCCATCCACCCGATATCGGACGGGTCGTTCCACGACGTCTCGAAGTCGCGGCCGACGTTGACCTCCGCCGACGACGAGTCGATCGTGCCGGTGAACGGTTTGCTCCCGATCTCCTTGCCGTCGAGGTAAAGCCTCAGTGCCGTACCGTCGTAGGTGCCGCTCACCCGGTGCCAGTTCCCGTAGAAGTCGGCGGGCACCTTGGCCTGGACCGCCTGCCAGGTTCCACTGTGGATGAAGAACTCCAGGGTGTCCTGTGTCTTCATCTTGAGCGCGTACTGGTGGTCGCCCTTGCCGAGGATGCGGAAGTCACCGGTCCACTTTCCCGGCTTCACCCACGCGTCGAGCGTGAGTGCTTTTCCGGTGATGTCGAGCTTTCGGTCACGGTAGACCTCGACGAAATCGTCCAATCCGGACAGTTCCAGCGCCTTGCCGCGATGGCCTTCGACCAGATCCGGCTTCCCGGTCACGTGCACCGAGATGTCGTTTCCTGAAGTGTCCGGTGTGGTCCGGATCCGCTGCCGAATGTTCTGCTCCGCCCAGTCCCAGATGAACCCGCCCTGGGTCTGGGGATTCGCCCGGATGGTGTCCCAGAACTCCCGGAAGTTCCCCAGGCTGTTGCCCATCGCGTGGGCGTACTCGCCGAAGATCAGCGGTTTGGTGGTGTTCTTCGCCTGTTCGGCGAACTTCTCCGGAGACGGATAGCGCGGCCCCCAGACGTCGGCGAACGGAGCATCGCCGTCAGGGCTGTTGGACTGGTGGTAGATCGGCCGGGTCGGTTCGTTCGCGTCGAGCCATTCCGCCAGCGCGAAGTGGTGTGCGCCGAGACCGGCCTCGTTCCCGGTGTCCCACAGGAAGACACTCGGATGGTTCTTGTCCCGTTCGACCATGCCGATCATCCGGTCGAAGAACGCGTCCCGCCAGGCCGGATCGTTCGCCTGGCAGTAACTCGCGCAGTTCTCGTGGTTGTGGGTCTCGATGTCGATCTCGTCGTCGATCCAGAGCCCGTGCCGGTCGGCCAGTTCGTAGAAGTACGGGTCCGACGGATAGTGCGAAGTACGAACGGCGTTGACGTTGAGCTGCTTCATCAGCGCGACGTCGCGTTCCTGCGCCTTCCGGGGCATATGCCTCCCGTGATCCGGGTCGGTCTCCGCACGGTTGACACCCTTGAACAGCACCCGTTTCCCGTTGACCAGCAACTGCTTGTCGCGGATCTCGATCTCGCGGAACCCGACCGTCTCGCTGGTGATGTGCGTGACTCGGCCGTCGGGCGCGGTCAGGGTGAGGACGGCCATGTACAGGTTCGGCGTCTCGTCCGACCATTTCGCGGGGTTACGCACCGGCAGGGTCAGCGCGGTCTTGCCGCCCGCGTCGATCTCCCCGCTCGTGACGCCGACTTCCTTGCCCCCGGCGTCGCGCAGACTCAGGCCGACCCGATGCCTGCCCGTCGTCCCGCCGGGTTTAGTGGCGACCTCGACCGAAGCCTTGAGTGTGGCGTCGGTGTAGGTCGCGTCGAGGTCGGTCGTCAGCCCGACGTCCTGGATGAACGTGCCCGGCGCCGAATGCAGGGTCACCGACCGGAAGATGCCCGAATACCGCCACTGGTCGACGTCCTCCAGGTAGGCACCCGCGCTCCAGCGATGCACCTGCACGGCGATCCGGTTCGGCCCCGGCCGCAGCGCGGACGAGATGTCGAACTCCGCCGGCGTGTACCCGCCCTGGTCGTACCCGATGTACTTGCCGTTGACCCAGACGAAGTACGCCGACGTCACACCGTCGAAGCGCAGGAATGTCTTGTTTCTTGTCCAGTCCGCGGGCAGCGGGAAGTCCCGGACGTAGGCACCCGTCGGGTTGACGTCACGCGGAACGCGCGGTGGATCGTCGGGCTGGATCTCGGTGGCGATGTTGCGGAAGATCGGGTGGTCCAGACCGTCCGTCTGCCACGTGTGCGGCACGGAGACCTCGCGCCAGCGCGACGCGTCGTAGCCGTCCTCGTGGAATCCTGCCGGAACCTGCGAGGGGTTGTCCGCCATCGCGATCCGCCATTTGCCGTCGAGCGACAGCGTGTAGGGACTGCGTTCGTCCCGGCGGGTGGCGGCGGAAACGTCCGCGTACGGACGCAGGAAGGCGTGCGGTGGCTCCTGTCCTTCGGCCACCTTTCGTGGATCGTCGAGATAGGACTGGACATCGGCGGGTGGTCCGTCCGCCGCGGCCGGGGAGCCGGCGGCGACCAGGGAACCGGCGAAAACCGCCAGGGTCAAGGCGATGAGGCGTGTTCGCAGCACTGCGGTTACCTCCCGATGAGGGACCGTCGGCTGATGGCCGACTCCTCGACGATCTCGTAAATCGGTACCGGGAGGAAGCCCCTAGATCGAATTCAGCTCGACGCGCGACGGGTCAGCGAGACCGGCAGGATCCGCTGCCGGGGCTTGAGCTCCTGGTCGTCCATCAACGCGAGCAGCGTCTCGACCATCGCGTGGACCTGCTCCCGTGGGTCCTGGTGGACCGACGTCAGCGGCGGGTCCATCTCCGGCGCGAGTGTCGCGTTGTCATCGAAGCTGACGACCGCGACGTCCGATGGGATCCGCCGTCCGGCCGAATGCAGGGTCCGGAGCGCACCGAGCGCCATCATGTCGCTGGCCACGAAGACAGCATCGAGGTCAGGGTTCCGCGCGAGCAGGTTCGACATCGCCTTCGCCCCGCCGGTGAGCGTGAAGTCGCCCTCCTCGACCAGGTCCGCCAGGTCGAGTCCCGCGCCGACCAGGGTCTTGCGCCAGCCCGAAAGCCGGTCGATGGCGGCGCTCTGGTCCTGCGGGCCCGCGATCGTGGCGATCCGGCGGTGTCCCGCCTCGACCAGATGCGCGACAGCCAGCTTCGCACCGCCCTCGTTGTCGAAGTCGACCACGTGGACACCGCGTTTGAGCCCCGCCGCCTGCCCTCCGTAGACCACCGGGATCCGGAGTTGCCGCAACGCCTTGGGCAGCGGATCGGTCCGGTGCGGCGCGAACACCAGCACGCCGTCGACGTGCCCGCCGTCCAGGAACCGCACCGTGCGGTCGAGATCCTCGCGGGTGTCGCTGAAGATCAAGACCATCTGGCAGCCGATGTCGGCCAGTTCGCGATAGCCCGCTCGCATGACGGCGGTGCGGTACGGGTCGTCGAGCAGCCGAGCCTCCGGCTCCGACAGCACGACCGCGACCGCGCCGGTCCGCCGGGTCACCAGCGACCGGGCCGCCTGATTCGGGGAGTAGCCGAGCTCGCAGGCGGCGGCCTGCACCTTCTCGCGGGAACGCGCGCTGACGTAACCGTCGTCGTTCAGCGCCCGGGACGCCGTCGACCGGCTCACCCCGGCGGACGCGGCGACGTCTTCCAGCGTCGGACGGCCGTCATCCCCTGCTCGAGGCCCCACCCGCGTCACCTTCACCCTTCAGCGTCATCTGGACCCCGTCAGCTTAGTGTCCGGCGGCCGGGAGCACTGAGAGCGCTTCCCTGATGGAATCGCTCTCATTACAAGCCCTTGACACGGCCGGACCTTGGCGACAAACTCGGCGCATCCTGGGAGCGCTCCCATTTTCCCCATCGGCAAGGGACTGGACACGTGAAAAGCATCCGGAACGGCCTGGTGCTGGCACTGGGTATCACGATGACGGCTTTCGGCGTGGCGGCGTGCGGAGGTGACGACGGCGGGACGCCCGCGGCGTCGGATCCGAACGCGAAGGTCGAGCTGTCACTGGCGACGTTCACCGAATTCGGTTACGAGGACCTGATTCCCGAGTACGAGCGGCTGCACCCGAACATCAAGATCGCCCACCGCAAGACCGGCCAGGGCGGGCCGTACCACCAGGACCTGATCACGAAACTGGCGGCGGGTTCGGGCCTCGCCGACGTCACCGCGGTCGAGGAAGGGCACCTGTCGAACGTCCTCGACAAGGGCTCGAAGTTCAACGACCTGCCCAAGATCGGCCCCGCGGACGCCTCCCCCGACCGCTGGCTCGGCTGGAAGTACGACGCGGCGAAGACCAAGGACGGCAAGGTCATCGGCTACGGAACCGACATCGGGCCGCTGGCCATGTGCTACCGCAAGGACATGCTGGAGGCGGCCGGTCTGCCGGCCGATCCCGAAGCGGTCAAACCGTTGTTCGCGACCTGGGACAGCTACTTCGCCGCGGGCGACCAGTACGTCTCCAAGACCGGCGGCAAGGCCTGGTTCGACTCGGCGGCGCAGAACTTCAACGCCATGGTCAACCAACTCCCCACCGGCTACATCGGCGATGACGACAAGCTGGCCGTGGAAACCAACCAGGGCATCAAGGACGCCTGGGCCAAGGTGACCGGCGCTGTCGCGAAAGGACAGTCGGCCAAGCTCACCGCGTTCAGCAACGAATGGAACTCCGGGTTCAAGCAGGGCGCGTTCGCCACGAAGGTGTGTCCCGCGTGGATGCTCGGCGTGATCGAAGAGCACTCCGGCCAGGAGAACGCCGGCAAGTGGGCGGTCACCGCGGCCTTCCCCGGCGGTGGCGGCAACTGGGGCGGTTCGTACCTGACCGTGCCCACACAGTCGAAGCACCCGAAGGAGGCCGCCGAACTGGCCGCCTGGCTGACCGCGCCCGAACAGCAGATCAAGGCGTTCCAGGCGAAGGGCACCTTCCCCAGCCAGGTCAAGGCACTGGAGGACCCGGCGCTGCTGGGCGAGACCGACGCCTACTTCGGCGGCGCCAAAATCGGCCAGTTGTTCGCCGAACAGGCGAAGAAGGTCGCCAAACCGCAGTACAAGGGCCCGGGAGACGGCCAGATCCAGGAAAACGCGTCGAGCCCGGCGCTCCAGGCCGTCGAGCAGGGCAAGTCGGCGGACGCGGGCTGGACGCAACTGCTGGACGCCGCCAAGAAGATCACACGCTGACCGATGACCGTCGTCGACAAGATCGCGCCGGAAGGAAACGAGGCCGGGGTGCGCACGTCGCCCCGGCCCACCCTCCGGCACCGGCTGAGCCGGTGGGACGTCAAGGCCTCGCCGTACCTCTACATCGCCCCGTTCTTCCTCGTGTTCGGGATCGTCGGGCTGTTCCCGCTGCTCTACACGGCGTACGTGTCGCTGTTCAGCTGGGAGGCCGGTGACGACGATCCGGACTTCATCGGGCTCGACAACTTCAAGGAGTTGTTCGCCGACACGCAGTTCTGGAACGCGCTCGAGAACACCGTCAGCATCTTCCTTCTCTCCAGCGTTCCCCAGCTGATCATCGCGGTGCTCCTGGCGGCTCTGCTCAGCGCCCGGCTGCGCGGGGCGACCGGATGGCGCGTCGGTGTCCTGCTCCCCTACGCCGCCAGCCTGGTGGCGCTGGGGATCATCTTCGCGAACCTGTTCGGACCGAAGTACGGCCTGGTCAACGGCCTGTTGCAGACCATCGGGCTGGATCCGGTCGACTGGCAGGCAGGCCGGTTCAGCAGCCACGTCGCGATCGCGATCATGGTGAACTGGCGCTGGACCGGGTACAACGCGCTGATCGTGCTGGCGGCCATGCAGGCCATCCCGAAAGAACTGCACGAGGCCGCCCTTATCGACGGCGCGGGCGCGGCGCGCCGTTTCTTCAGCATCACGCTGCCGCTGTTGAAACCGACGCTGATCTTCGTCACGATCACCTCGACGATCGGCGGGCTACAGATCTTCACCGAGCCCAAGCTGTTCGACGCCATGCCGGGGTCGAACAACGGCGGCTCGTCCAACCAGTTCCAGACCGTGACGCTGTACCTGTACCAAACGGCCTTCGAGAACTACGAACTCGGCTACGCGTCGGCGATCGCGTGGGTGCTGTTCCTGATCATCGTGCTGATCGCGCTGGTGAACTTCTTCCTCACCGGCAGGCTCGCCAGGACTCCGGCGGTGAAGAAGAAATGACCAAGCCACGCCGGTCCACCTACGTCGTACTCACGATCTTCGTGCTGGGCTCGCTCTTCCCGTTCTATTGGTCGTTTCTGGTGGCCAGCCGGGACAGCGGGATGCTCACCGAACGGGTCCCGCCCTTCCTGCCAGGCGGGAACTTCTTCGCCAACGCGGCCAGGGTGTTCGACACGGTGCCGTTCTGGAAGGCGCTCGCGAACAGTCTGATCGTGTCCGGCACGGTCACCCTCACCACCGTGCTGTTCTCGGCGCTGGCCGGGTTCGCGTTCGCCAAACTGCGGTTCCGCGGCCGGAACGGGCTGTTCGTGTTCATCGTCGTCACCCTCGCCGTCCCGACCCAGCTCGGCATCATCCCGTTGTTCATGGCGATGTCGGAGTTCGGCTGGGCCGGCGGGTTGCAGTCGGTGATCGTGCCCAACCTGGTAACCGCGTTCGGCGTGTTCTGGATGCGTCAGTACACAGTGGACGCGGTGCCGTACGAACTGATCGAGGCGGCCAGGGTCGACGGTTGCAGCATGATCCGGATCTTCTGGAACGTCTGCCTGCCCGCGGTCCGCCCGGCGGCGGCGATCCTCGCGATGTTCACGTTCATGACCTCATGGAACGACTTCCTCTGGCCGCTCGTCGTGCTGGACGCCGGCAATCCCACCGTCCAGCTGGCACTCGAGAAGCTGCAGAGCGGCTATTACGTCGACTACTCGCTGGTGCTGGCCGGGACGACACTGGCCACCATCCCGATCCTCATCGTCTTCCTCCTCCTCGGCCGCCAGATCGTGGCCGGGATCATGCAAGGTGCCGTGAAAGGGTGACCATGTCGCTGTTCCCGCCCGGATTCGTGTGGGGCGCCGCCACCGCGGCCTTCCAGGTCGAGGGGGCCACCACGGCCGACGGCCGGACCGACTCGATCTGGGACGTCTTCGCCCGCCGTCCCGGCGCCGTCGTCGGCGGCGACACCGGCGAACCGGGCGCCGATCACTACCGGCGCTACGCCGAAGACGTCGACCTGATGCGACGGCTGGGGCTCGGCGCGTACCGGTTCTCCCTTTCGTGGCCCCGGATCCGGCCCGACGGCGGCGCGCCGAATCCACGAGGGCTCGCGTTCTACGACCGGCTCGTCGACAAGCTCCTCGAAGCCGGAGTTCAGCCATGGGCGACGCTGTATCACTGGGATCTCCCTCAGTCACTGGAAGACGAAGGCGGCTGGGCTTCGCGCGACACGGCGTTCCGGTTCGCCGAGTACGCCGAAACGATCGTGGGGCGACTGGGCGACCGGGTGGCGAACTGGTCGACCCTGAACGAGCCGTGGTGTGCCGCGATGCTGGGTTACGCGGGCGGGATCCACGCTCCCGGCCGCCGGGAACCCCGCGCCGCCGTCGCGGCCGCGCACCATCTCCTGCTGGGGCACGGGCTCGCGATGGACGTCCTGCGGCGGCACGCCCCGGCGGCGTCCTCCGGCGTCACCCTGAACCTGTATCCGGTCTCCGCCGCCGACCCTTCGTCCACTGTGGACGTCGAGGCGGCGCGACTGGTCGACGGCTTGCAGAACCGGCTGTTCCTCGACCCGGTACTGCGTGGCTCCTACCCGGCCGATCTCGTAGCCGACCTGGCTCCGCTCGGTTTCGAAGAACTGGCCCGGGAGGGTGACCTGGCCACGATCGCCGCCCCGATCGACTGGCTGGGCATCAACTACTACCGCGGCTACCAGGTCGCCGGCACCCCGCGGCCCGGCAGCGAACCGGCGGGACCCGACTGGCTCGGCGCCCCCGGCGTCCACTTCGTACCCGACGAGTCGGCGCCGCGCACCGACTCCGGCTGGGAAGTGCAGCCGTCGCGGCTCACCGAATGCCTGCTGCGGGTGCACCGCGAGTACCGGCCGATCCCGCTGTACATCACGGAAAACGGCGCGTCCTATCCGGACGCCGTCATCGGCGGGGACATCGCGGACACCGACCGGATCGCTTTCCTCGATTCGCATCTGCGTGCCGCGTACGAGGCGATCGAGGCGGGCGTCGACCTGCGCGGGTACTTCTACTGGTCACTGCTCGACAACTTCGAGTGGGCCGAGGGGTACGCCAAACGGTTCGGCCTCGTGCACGTCGACTACGCGACCCAGCGCCGGACGCCGAAGCGGAGCGCGCTCTGGTACGCCCGGGCGATCAGCCTGAACGGGCTGAGCTGAAGACTGTTGTCATGAAAGGGTCGTTCAAGACGTCTTTCGTCCTGAACGACCCTTTCATGACACCTCAAACCACCTAGTGTCGCGTGCTCGCTTCCGACCTGGCCGAGACCGCGTCCTCGACGGTGGCGAGGTCAGCGGCCTTCCAGTCCTGGCCGCCCGCCCCGACGGCACGTCGCGCAAGAGAACCGTTCACACAGCCCGGCACGTCCGCCACGGAAGAGCAGTTGTCGGGCCGGTTGCCGCTCACCACGGCCCCGTTCGCCAGCGTGACACGTCCATCGAGCGTGTAGATGCCGCCGCCGGAACGGGGATACGGGTAGGAGCCCGCCCCGGGCTCGCCAACGGCGTTGTCGCTGACCTTCCCGCCGTCGAGCGTGAGGCTGTCGTAGAACACGCTCACTCCGCCACCCGAACCTCCGTACCCCGAGTACCCGGCGTACCCACCCGGCCCGGCGACCCCGGCGTCGCCTCCGCGGCCCGCGAGGTTACCGGTGATCGAGGTGCCTGCGATGACCGGATTCAGCAGGATGCCCAGCCTGCTCGACATGAACACGCCGGCGCCCGCACCGCCGCCACCGCCGTCTCCGGCTCCGCCATGCTCGGAGCCTCCCGCACCACCCGGCCCGCCGGCCCCGGTGCTGTTGCCGGTGACCTCTCCACCGGTGATCCGCAGGACGGAGCCACTGATGACGTCGACACCGCCCCCGAAACCACCAGAGCCGCCTCGACCACCAGGTTTGGCGGCCACACCGTTGCCGCCCCGGCTACCGGCACCGGCAGCGTTATCGGTAATCGAGCTACCGGTGATCGTCACCGTGTTCTGGAAAGAGCCGTAGGAGGAGATGCCACCGCCGAATCCTCCGCTACCACCACGACCGGCACTCGTGGTGGCGGTGGCGTCGCCGCCACGAGCACCGGCGCCCGAGGTGTTGCCGATGATGACGCTGTCGGTGATGGCCAACGGGCCCCAGTTCTCTATGCCGCCGCCGTCCTCCCCCGAGTTCCCATCCCCATTGGCGTTGGTTCCGACACCGTCGGGAGCGTGGCCACCGGTGATCGTGACCTTGTCGAGTGTCAGGTCGCCCCAGTTGGAAATGATCCGGAATTGGGGCGCGTCCTTGGCGCGAGCGATGGTGGCATGGTTGCCGTTGATACTGAGCTTTCGCTGAATGGAGGGCAGCCCTGCATTCCAGGTCGTATCGGCGACCTCGGTGAGGGTGTACACGCAATTCGTCGCCAGAGACAGGGTGACCGGCGTCGAGGTGGCGTTGGCATCGACGATCGCCTGGACCAGCGCTCCCGTGTCACAGGGGACGGCGGTTTCGGCAGCCTGCGCCGGTGGAGTGACCAGGGCGAACGTCCCCATCGCGGTCACCGCGGTCGCGATTCGTCTTCGGGATCTCGCACTCGGCGTCATAAGAAGAACCCTTCAGGTCAGGGAAATGGGCGGTGACGGATCGCGTAATCTCCCAGTCGCGGAAACCGTCACCTGACGAACACTAGAAGTGCCATCTCCGCCTCTCAATGAATATGATCCACATCACAGGTACCGATCACCGGGAATCGCTGTGAACAATGAGAAATAAATCGGAAGTCGTATCGGGAACTCCGCATTCATGCTTTTACCGGAGCCGGCGGCGGGGATTCCGGTGGCCCGCTCCGGCAGGTCTTGTTATGGTGGAGGGGCAGCTGATCAACGAGCATGGAGACCAGACGTGGCAGGTGAAGACGACATCTCCGGGTGAGCCGGAGTTGCCAGGCCACCGGCGCTGACGCCGATGTGGCCATTTCGTCGTTCCCACACAGCCACGTCCACCGCGGTGCTGCCTCATGGCGCCCGCTGTCTTTCACGAGGTCATTTCCATGTCAGACGCCTTCGTCGTCGTGTCCGCCCTGTCCTTCGCCTGGCCGGATGACACCCCGGTCTTCGACGACCTGTCCTTCACCGTGCCCGGTGGCCGCACCGGCCTCGTCGCACCGAACGGGGCGGGCAAGAGCACGCTGCTCAAACTGATCGCCGGCGAGTTGCGACCGCTCTCCGGGACCGTCTCCGCCCAGGGCGTCCTCGGCTATCTGCCGCAGTCGCTGCCGCTCACCGCCGACCTGGACGTGGCCGAGGTGCTGGGCATCGCGCCGCAGCTCGCCGCCCTGAGCGCCATCGAGTCCGGCGACGCGAGCGACGAGCACTTCACCACCATCGGCACCGACTGGGACATCGAGGAACGCACGCGCGCCCAGCTCGACAGGCTCGGCCTCGACGGCATCTCACTGGACCGAAGCCTGAGCACGTTGAGCGGCGGGCAGATCATCTCCCTCGGCCTGGCCGCACAGTTGCTGAAGCGGCCCGACATCCTGCTGCTGGACGAACCGACCAACAACCTCGACCTCGACGCCCGCCGCAAGCTCTACGGTGTGCTGGAAGACTGGTCCGGTTGCCTGCTGTTGGTGAGTCACGACCGGGAACTGCTCGACCGGATGGACCGGATCGCCGAACTCGACCGCGGCGATCTCCGGTATCACGGCGGGAACTTCACCCAGTACGAAGCGGCGGTCAAGGCCGAGCAGGAGGCCGCCGAGCGCAACGTCCGCAGTGCCGAGCAGGAGGTCAAACGCGAGAAGCGGGAGATGCAGCAGGCACGCGAGCGGGCCGCGCGACGGGCGGGCAACGCGGCCCGCAACCTCGGCAACGCCGGGCTGCCGAAGATCTTCGCCGGAACCATGAAACGCAACGCCCAAGAATCCGCGGGCAAGGCGAACGAGACGCACGCCGCGCGGGTCAGCGATGCGAAGAACCGCCTCGACGAGGCCGAACGCACCCTCCGCGACGACCAGAAGATCGCGCTGATCCTGCCGGGCACCAACGTCCCCGCCGGGCGCACGGTGTTCCATGGCGAGCACATCCAAGTCCGCTACGGCGACCGGAACGTCTTCGCGGGCGAGGGGGTCGACCTGACGATCCGAGGCCCCGAACGGATCGCACTGATCGGCGGCAACGGCACCGGCAAGTCGACGCTCCTGCGGGTGCTCAACGGAGACCTGTCACCCTCCAGCGGCGTGCTCAAACGAGCCGAGGGCCGGATCGCGTATCTCTCGCAGCGGTTGGACCTGCTGGACCTGGACCGGACCATCGCCGAGAACTTCGCGGCGTTCGCCCCGAACCTTCCCGAGTCACAACGGATGACGTTGCTCGCCCGGTTCCTGTTCCGCGGCGCGCGAAGCCAGCTTCCCGTCGGTGTTCTCTCCGGAGGCGAACGGCTGCGGGCCACCCTGGCCTGCGTCCTGTTCGCCGAGCCCGCGCCTCAGTTACTCCTGCTGGACGAGCCGACGAACAATCTCGACCTGGTCAGCGTCGGGCAATTGGAGAGCGCGCTCGCGGCGTATCAGGGGGCTTTCGTGGTCGTGAGCCACGATGAGCGGTTCCTGACGGAGATCAAGGTGGATCGGCGAGTGCGGTTGACCGATGGGGTTCTTGTGGATTCTTGAGTAGGCGGCTTTCGGCCGACCCGGTGAGCCTTTCGTCCGCGGGGTCCGGGGTGCTTGCTTTGCAGCAGGTAGCTGCGTGGTTCTTCAGGCTCGCGAAGTAGTGAAGGCCCCCTTTCCTACCCTGAGAGTAGGGAAGGAGGCCTTCACGGACCCCTTAACCGGGTCCCCGAAACAGGCTTAAGGACTCTTTGTTGCTTAACTTGCGAAAGCATGTGCCGCTCATGGTGATGATTGAGGCCCGACCTGTAGTCAGCGCCCACTCACGCATCACCCTTCAGTGGTAAAC
>NZ_JADNQM010000072.1:0-17732 GCF_046269425.1 Amycolatopsis sp. cmx-11-12
CGCCGCCCAACTCAACCGCCGCCCACGCAAAACACTCGACTGGGACACCCCAGCCGAGCGCCTCGCTAAACTCCTCACCAAAACCAGTTGATCACCCGTGTTGCAACGACCCCTGAAATCCACCCCCTCGGCTCAGCCGCGTGAAGGGGGCCTTCACGCGCTCGGGCGCATAGGGTGCGGGGCATGCCGCTGTTCGAATTCGAGGGGCACCGTCCCCAGGTGGATCCCGAAGCGTGGATCGCCCCCACCGCCACCCTGATCGGCGACGTCGTCGTGGAGAAGGGCGCTTCCGTCTGGTACGGCGCCGTGCTGCGCGCCGACTTCGGGAAGATCGTCATCCGCGAAGGCGCCAACATCCAGGACAACTCGGTCATCCACGTCAACGACGGGGTCACCGAGGTCGGCAAGAACGTCACCGTCGGGCACCAGTGCCTCGTGCACGACTGCACGATCGGCGAGCAGGCGTTGATCGGGAACGGCTCGACCGTGCTCGACAAGGCACAGATCGGGGCGAAGGCCCTGGTCGCCGCCGGTGCCACGGTGACGCCGGGGATGGTCGTCCCGCCCGAGACCGTCGCCATGGGCAGCCCCGCGAAGAAGCACGTCCCGCTCGACGGCAACGCGAAGCTGTGGGTCGAGCACAACGCGGCGATCTACCAGGAACTGGCGCGCAGGCACGCGGAAGGCATCAAGCCGATCGATTGACTCTCCAGTAACTGGAGACCCTAGCTTCGGGCGTATGGCACCGAAGTCGAAGAAGAAGACGCACCAGGCGACGCTCGAGCTGACCGCCGGCAACGCGCCGGTGGTCGACCTCGGCAAGACGCTCGGCCAGACCGGCGTGAACCTCGTCGAGGTCAAGAAGGCCTACGACACGGCGACGGCGGCGCAGCGCGGCGAGATCGTCCCGGTGGTCGTGTCGGTGTTCGAGGACCGCTCCTTCGAACTCCGGCTGAAGACCCCGCCGACGTCGTTCCTCATCAAGAAAGCCTTGGGTGGCAAGGGTTCCGGCCGTCCCGGTCATGAAGTCGCGGGAAAGCTCACCCAGGACCAGCTGCGGGAGATCGCCGAACGGAAACTGCCGGATCTCAACACCGGGGACCTCGGCGCTGCCATGCGCACGATCGCGGGCACGGCCCGCTCGATGGGCGTCGCGATCGAAGAACCGTGACCCGCAAGCACGTGATCGTCCCGCCTTTCCGTGACCTCGATCCGGCCCTCGAAGTCGCGGAAAGGCTGCTCTCGCAAGGGAACCCGTGGCTCGCCGGGGTGGCAGCGGCGCTGCCGGACGAGCACGCGGCCGCGAACCGGCTCAACCGGATCCTGGCGGGCACGGGGGCCGCGCCGCGGCTCGTCGTCGCCGGAAATGCCTGGCGCGTAGTGCATGTGACGTCGTGGCCGGGCTGCGGCGACCTGGTCACGGGCGCCGCCGGGCTGGCGGAACTGGTCGCGTTCGGCGGCTGGCGGCGGATCAAACGGTGTGCCGTCTGCGCACGGCCGTTCTGTGATCGCACGTCGGGATGCAGCCGCCGATGGTGCGGCGAACATCGCCCGCATGCCGACTCCGGCTCCAGCGGAGTGCACTAGGCTCCGGGGGCACCAGCGACTGGCGCATTTGAGGTGGAGCACCACCGGGAAGCGAATTCAGGCCGGCACCGCGCGCCTGGGTGAAGGCCACTCCTGAGCCGGAGTACGCCATGACACACCAGCCAGAACTGTCCGCGCTCGCCGCCGCCGACCCGCAGATCGCCGGGCTCGTCGAGGACGAGGCGAAGCGCCAGCACGACAAGATCCGCCTGATCGCGTCCGAGAACTACGTCTCCCAGGCGGTGCTCGAAGCGACCGGCACCGTCCTCACCAACAAGTACTCCGAGGGCTACGCCGGCAAGCGGTACTACGAGGGCCAGCAGCTCGTCGACCAGGTCGAGAACCTCGCCATCGAGCGGGCGAAGGCCGTCTTCGGCGCCGACCACGCCAACGTCCAGCCGTACTCCGGTTCCCCGGCGAACCTGGCCGTGTACCTCGCCTTCGCGAAGCCGGGCGACACCGTGCTCGGCATGGCGCTGCCCGACGGCGGTCACTTGACGCACGGCTGGAGCGTGTCCGCGACCGGCAAGTGGTTCACGCCGGTCCGCTACGGCGTCCGCGAGGAGACCGGCCGCGTCGACCTCGACCAGGTGCGTGAACTCGCGTTGCAGCACCGGCCGAAGCTGATCTTCGCGGGCGGCACCGCGATCCCGCGCACCATCGCCTTCCCGGCGTTCGCCGAGATCGCCCGCGAGGTCGACGCCGTCCTGGTCGCCGACATCGCGCATATCGCCGGTCTCGTCGCCGGTGGCGCGCATCCGTCGCCGGTCGGGCACGCGCAGGTCATCACCACGACCACGCACAAGACACTGCGCGGCCCGCGTGGCGCGATGATCCTTTCCGACGCCGACCACGCGAAGGCCGTCGACAAGGCGGTGTTCCCCGGTCTGCAGGGCGGCCCGCACAACCACACGACCGCGGCGATCGCCGTCGCGCTGGGCGAGGCACAGAAGCCCGAGTTCCGCGACTACGCGCACGCGATCGTGGCGAACGCCAAGGCGCTGGCGGAGGCTTTGGTGGAGCGCGGGTACGACCTCGTGTCCGGCGGTACCGACAACCACCTGCTGCTGATCGACCTGACGAACAAGAACGTGCCGGGCAAACCCGCCGCGCAGGCGCTGGACCGGGCCGGGATCGAACTGAACTACAACACCGTGCCGTTCGACCCGCGCAAGCCGTTCGACCCGTCCGGCATCCGGCTCGGCACCTCCGCGATCACCACGCGCGGGCTCCAGCCGGAGCACCAGGTCAAGGTGGCGGAGTGGATCGACCGCACGATCACCGCCGCGGCGGCCGAGGAACAGTCCGCTTTGGACACCGTCGCCGCCGAGATCCGCGAGTTCCTGGCGCCGTTCCCGATCCCGGGCTACTCGGCCTGACCGCAAGTAGTCGCCTACTTGCGCTCTGGACCGGCCGCAAGTAGGCGACTACTTGCGAGGCAAGGCCGAAGGGGCCCTTCACCGCATCGCGTGCGGTGAAGGGCCCCTTCGGCCTTGCGAAACGACTAGTGAGCCGCGGGACCGTCGACGGCCTCCTTGGCCAGCCTGTCGGTCTCACGCTCGTACGAACGCTTGATCTCGGCCTCGGCCTCGGTACGTCCGACCCAGCTCGAACCCTCGACGCTCTTGCCCGGCTCCAGATCCTTGTACACCTCGAAGAAGTGCTGGATCTCGAGCTTGTGGAACTCGTTCAGGTGGTGGATGTCGCGCAGGTGCTCCAGGCGCGGGTCGTTCGTCGGGACCGCGAGGACCTTGTCGTCCGGGCCCTTCTCGTCGGTCATCCGGAACATGCCGATCGCGCGGCAGCGGATCAGGCAGCCCGGGAAGGTCGGCTCCTGGACGAGCACCAGCACGTCGAGCGGGTCGCCGTCCTGGCCGAGGGTGTCGTCGATGAAGCCGTAGTCGGCGGGGTACTGAGTGGCGGTGAACAGCGTCCGGTCGAGCTTGATCCGACCGGTCTTGTGGTCCACCTCGTACTTGTTGCGCTCCCCCTTGGGGATTTCGATAGTGACGTCGAATTCCACGCCGGCCTCGCTGCTCTCGTCTTTGGTACGCCCCGCCGTCGCGGACGGCTCACCGAAATCATCGTCTTGTCTTCACTAGTGTGGACCACGGGGGCTCGGGCGGTCGCATCGATGTGGTCGTATGTGAGCTTGGCCCCTTCCCCGGACGGTGGATGAAGGAGTGTTACGTGCCGGAAAACGATGACCCGAGGTGGCCGTCGGACGACAAGGACACCTCATCCGCCGAGCCCAAGGGCCCCAAGGGGGGCGGTGAGGCCACCGTCTGGCTGCCCATGTCGGGTCTGGCGAACGGTAAGACCGAAGAGCTGTCAGTGCCGAAGGTCACACCCGAAAGTGGCTCCTGGTTCGAGCCGGTCGTCGAGGTCGAGGAAGAACCGGACGTCCCGGAGACGCCCACGCCGCAGTGGTCCGCCTTCGCCCCGGTGACGCCGGTCGAGCAGGAAAAGCCGTCAGAGCCGAAGACGCTCTTCGTGAAACCCGTCCAGCCTCAGCACGGGGACGAACCGGATTGGGACCAGTTCGACCGGGGCGCCCCCACTCCGTCGCGTGACCCCGAGCCGCGGCAGGAACCCCCGGCCCAGGAGACACCGCCCCCAGAGACACCGCGCCGTCCCGAGCAGAACCGGGTCGAGCCGCCGCGCCCCGCGCCGGTCCCGTCCGCGACGATGCACGCGCGGCCGGTCCGCATCGAGCCGGCCGAAGAGCGCTTCGACTCCGAAGCCACCGTCGGGATCCAGCAGCCCGAACCGCCCTCCGAGAAGCCCCCCGCGCCTCCCGCCGCTGCCGCCGCGCCCGCGCCCGCGCCGAAGCCGAAGAGGCGCAAGCGCAAGGTCCTGGTGATCACGACCGTGGTCGTCTTCCTGCTGCTCGCCGGGATGGGCGGCGCGTCCGCGATGCCGAAGGTGTCGAACCGGCTCGGCCTGCCCTGGGCGCCGAACGCGCCGAAGGGCGACATCCCCAAGCCGGCGGGCATCTCCCGTGTCCTGCACGGGCCGGACCTCAACGGCGCCGGGCCGACGAAGGAGGGGCTCGCTTCCGCGCTGGCGGGGCCCGCCGGTTCCGCCGACCTCGGCACGCTCACCGGCACCGTCGTGGACGCGGCGACCGGTGAGGTCCTCTGGGACAAGAACTCCGGCACCCCGCTGACCCCGGCGTCGACCACGAAGATCCTCGTCGTGGCGGCCGCGTTGCTGTCGCTGGACCACGGGATGCAGATCCCGACGAAGATCGTCCAGGGCGCCGATCCGGGCACGGCCATCCTGGTCGCGGGCGGCGACCCGTCGCTGACGTCGCTTCCGCTGGGCACCGACTCGCCGCTGTACCCGGGCGCCGCCCACGTCGACGACCTCGTCGCCCAGGTCAAGAAGGCCACCGGCGGCAAGATCACCAAGGTCCAGCTGGACGTCAGCCTGTTCAAGGGGCCGACGGCCGCGAAGGGCTGGGACCAGGAGGACACCGCCGCCGGGAACACCTACATGGCGGCGGTCCTCCCCGTGATGGCCGACGGCGGCCGCAACGACCCGAAAAGCGACCACGCGCCCCGGATCGCGAACCCGGCGGCCGCGCTGACCCAGAAGATCGCGGGGAAGCTCGAAGCCCAGGCAGGCGGGACGACGACGGCGCCGAAGGACGCGAAGGTGCTCGGCGAGGTCAAGTCGCAGCCGCTGGCCGAGTTCGCCAATTCGCTGTTGCAGCTTTCGGACAACATGCTCGCCGACGTCCTCGCCCGCCAGATCGCGATCGCCAAGGGCGCCGAAGCGTCCTTCACCGGCGGCGCGGCCGCGACGATGGACGTGCTCAAGCAGGCGGGCTTCGACCTCACCGGCGTCCAGATCAACGACGGCAGCGGATTGTCCGACCAGAACAAGATCCCGGCGAAGGTGCTCAGCGAGATCCTCGCGGTCGCGGCGGCGCCGGACGGCAAGGATCCGAGGACGGCCAAACTGCGGCCGCTGCTGGCCGGCCTCCCCGTCGCGGGTGGCAGCGGGACGCTGGAGAAGCGCTACGGCGATCCGGCGTCGGCGGCGGGCCGGGGCTGGGTGCGAGGCAAGACCGGGACGCTGTCGGGGGTGAACACCCTGGCGGGCGTGGTACTGGACACCGACGGCCGGATGCTGGTGTTCGCGCTGATGTCGTCCGGCTCGGATCAGAACAAGGGCAGGGCCGCGCTGGACGTCGTCGCGGCGACACTGCACAAATGCGGCTGCAGGTGAGCGACCGGAATCGGAGCGTGAGGAAGTCGCGGCGGAATTCGGGCTTTCAGCGGGTAGCGTCATAAGAGTGACTGAGGAAACGCCGACCAAGACACGTTCGATGGTCGACTGGTCCCTGGCCGCCTCGACGGGCGCCCTCCTGGTGCGCGGTGGCCCGGTGGTCGACCGCGAAGTGGCCGAGGAAGCCGTCGCCGATCTGCGGGAGCTGACCAGCGAGGCGGAGGGGCACGTCCGTGAGCTGACCGGGCTCGGGCTCGATCTGCCGCTGCTGCCCGCCGAGGTCGTCGACCGGCCCGGCTGGGTCCGCTCGGCCGCCGCCGGGCTCGACGCGCTCACCGGCCGCGCGCTGCCGCAGGCGCAGGGCGGGCCGCTCGGCCCCGTGCTGGCCGGTGGCGCCGGTGTCCAGACCGGGCTGGTGCTCGCGTTCCTGGCTTCCCGCGTGCTCGGCCAGTACGACCCGTTCGGCGGGCCGGAGCGCGCCGGTCAGCTGGTGCTCGTCGCGCCGAACGTGGTCGCCGCCCAGCGCGCGATGGACGTGCCCGGCCACGATTTCCGGCTGTGGGTCTGCCTGCACGAATGCACCCACCGGCTCCAGTTCACCGCGGTCACCTGGCTGCGCGACTACTTCGCCGACGAGGTCGAGCGCCTGATCGGCGGGCTCGCCGGCCGCGACGCGGACGGGCTGAGCGATCTGGTCGGCCGCCTCCCGGACACCATCAAGCAGATCGGCAAGGGCAAGGCGGGCGGTGCCGGTCTCGCCGAACTCCTGCAGTCGCCGAGCGAACGCGCGGTGTTCGACCGGCTCCTCGCGCTCTCCACCCTGTTGGAGGGGCACGCCGACTTCGTGATGGACGCCGTCGGGCCGCGGGTCGTGCCGAGTGTCGAGCTGATCCGCTCGCGGTTCACCACGCGGCGCAAGGGCGGCGGGCTGGTCGACCGCGTGCTGCGCAGCCTGCTCGGGGTGGACGCGAAGATGCACCAGTACGAGCAGGGCGCGAAGTTCACCAAGCACGTTGTCGACGCTGTCGGCATGGAGGGCTTCAACGCCGTCTGGACGTCGCCGAACACGCTGCCGACCCGGGCCGAGATCACCGATCCCGCGGCCTGGGTGCGGCGCCTGCACGGGTGAGCGGGCCGGATCCGGCGATCGCGGCCGTGCGGACGGCCGTGCGGGACTTCCTGACGTCGGCGGATCGTCGCGACGAGCTGTGTGTCGCGGTTTCCGGCGGCGCGGATTCGCTCGCGCTGGCCGAAGCGGCGGCGTTCGTCGGCACTCGCGCGGGGCTGAAGGTGCGGGCACTCGTCGTCGACCACGGCCTCCAGGACGGTTCCGCCGAAACCGCGGCGAAGGCGGCCGGCACGGCCCGTGAGCTGGGCGTCGACACCGCTGAAGTCTTACGGGTGAACGTCGAAGGCGGGGGCGGACCGGAAGCCGCGGCCCGCCGGGCCCGGTACCGCGCCTTGCGTTCGGCGCTGCCGGAAAGCCACGGTCTCGTCCTCCTCGGCCACACCCTCGACGACCAGGCCGAAACCGTCCTGCTCGGCCTCGGCCGCGGATCGGGACCGCGCTCGCTGGCCGGGATGCGGCCGCACGACCCGCCATGGGGACGGCCGCTGCTCGGCGTCACCCGCGCCACCACCCGGCAGGCGTGCCGGGCGCTCGGCGTCGAACCGTGGCAGGACCCGCACAACGCGGACCCGCGGTTCACCCGTGTCCGGTTACGGACGGAAGTACTGCCCCTTCTGGAGGATGTGCTGTCCGGCGGTGTCGCGGCCTCGCTCGCCCGCACGGCGGCGCAACTGCGCGAGGACACCGAGGCGTTGGACACACTCGCGGGCGACGTCTACCTGCGTGCCTTCACCGACGACGGGCTCGACGTCGCGGTGCTCGCCACCGAGCCGCCTGCCCTGCGACGACGAGTCCTCCGCAGGTGGTTACTGGACTCCGGAGTCCGCGAACTCACCGACGCCCACCTGCGTTCGGTCGACGCGCTGGTGGGGAACTGGCGGGGTCAAGGCGGGGTCTGGCTACCCGGCGACTTGGTGGCCAAGCGGGCGCATGGCAGGCTCTCGGTCGAAGCACCCCAGTCCACCACCTAGAGGGGATCGTCCTGTGTACGAAGGCGAGATCGCCTCCGTGCTCGTCACCGAGCAGCAGATCAACGACAAGATCGCCGAGCTGGCCGCGAAGGTAGCCGCGGACTACCCGGTCGACGGCCCCGGCTCCGGGCAGGGAGACCTCCTGCTCGTCGGCGTGCTCAAGGGCGCGGTGATGTTCATGACCGACTTCGCCAGGGCACTCCCTCTTCCTTCGCAGCTCGAGTTCATGGCGGTCTCCTCCTACGGTTCGGCGACCTCGTCGTCCGGCGTGGTGCGGATCCTCAAGGACCTCGATCGCGACATCGCCGGCCGCGACGTCCTCATCGTCGAGGACATCGTCGACTCCGGGCTCACGCTGTCCTGGCTCCTGAAGAACCTCGCCAGCCGCAACCCGGCCTCGCTGGAGGTCGTCTCGCTCCTGCGCAAGCCCGAGGCGGTCAAGGTCGATGTACCGGTCAAGTACATCGGGTTCGACATTCCGAACGAATTCGTAGTCGGATACGGCCTCGACTACGCGGAGCGTTACCGGGACCTGCCCTACATCGGCACCCTGGATCCGCACGTTTACACGTCCTGAGAACCGCTTGCCCGCGGACGCGGAAATGCGGAACCCTGAGCACGGAGAACGCGTCATAGGCTGCGATCAAGTGCGTTAACCTATGCGAAGACCTTTGCCACGATGCCGTCGTGGCCTGGCCCGGGGGAAACGGAGAGAGCTCAGATGGGGAACAGCTTGGCGGACGCGAACGCGTTCAAGAACGCCGCGGCCCAGGGGCAGGTCGGGATCGACCCGGACGCGGCCCAGACCGTCCTGAACAAGATCCGCACCGGCAAGGACGCCGTCGAGGCCCTGCTGCACCGTGCCGGTGACCTCGGCCAGGCTCCGAAGCTGGGCAACAACCCGGTCGGCAACGCGATCGCCGCGAAGGTGGCGAACCGGGCCGACGGCGGCGGCGACTCGTACTCGGCCGCTCTCCAGAACCTTTACCAGCAGTACGAGGCCGCAGAGTCCGGCATCGTGATCGCGATGGCCAGGTACCACGAGATCGACCAGACCGCGGCCGAGCCGTTCCGGAACGTCTGAGGGGGAGTCAGAAAGCCATGCCACCGAAGCACAGCGCCGACTCTTTCGGCGAGAGCACCAGCAGCACCCCGGTCCAGCTCGGCGACAACTCGCACGCCGAGGGCATCGTCTCGTCCGCGCGCGGACGTTCGGACGGGTTCGACATCGGCGCCGACCGCGCCATCACGAACCCGCCGAACTGGGAGAGCGCCCCGACCAGCCAGGACCTGTGGAACCAGGCCAACCTCGGCAACGACCCCAGCACCGCGACCTCGATCAGCCAGTCGTGGAGCTCGCACGGGACCCAGCTGAGCCAGGCCTCGAACGACCTCTACACCGCGATCTCCGAACTGGGCGCCGCCTGGATCGGGCAGGGCGCGGCGAGCGCGCAGGGTTCGCTGGTCGCCATCGCGAACTCGGGCTCGCAGGCCTCCGAAGCCGCGACCACGATGTCGGACAGGCTGCAGAAGCAGGCCGACGCCGCCACCAAGGTCAAGCTGATGCCGAAGCCGACCAACTACACCCCCGAGGGTGCGATGGGCCAGGCGCTCGCGGCGGGCCCGGTCGGCATGATCACCGACCAGAAGCCCCTCGCCGACCAGGACAAGGAAGTGCGGGCGGAGCAGGCCAGGTTCCTCGAGGCCTACACCAAGGAGATGAGCGAGGTCGACAGCTCGACTCCGAGCTTCGGCCCCGAATCCCTCGGCATGAAGCCGACGGCCACGCACAACAGCGCCTCGTTCAGCGGTGTCGGCAACGTCGGCGGCGGGGGCCTCAACTCCGGCGCCGTCTCCGGCGCCCCGGTCCTCGCGGGCACACACGGCTACGGCGGCGCGCAGGGCGGTTCGCCCGCGCCGGTCGTCCACACTGGTCCGGACTCGGGCGTGTTCTCGCAGGCGGGCTACAACCCCGCCACCGGGAACCTGCCCGCTTCGGGTGTCGCACCCGGCGCCGGTGTCGCGTCCGGTGCCGGCGCGCCGATCACCGCCCCGCACGCCCCGGCGGCGAGCGGCGGCAGCGGGCTCGGCCAGGCACTCACCGCGGCCGCCCTCGGCGGCGGTCTCGGCTACGCCGGTGCGAAGGCGCTCGGACAGGGCAACAAGTCCGGCGCCAAGGAAACCGACAGCACCGACGCCGCGGCGACCGACAACGCGCCCGCGCAGAGCGCCGCGTCCCAGGCCGTGCCGCAGCAGGGCCTCGTGTCCTCCAGCGGCACCATCGGTGGCGGCGCCACCCCGCCGATGCAGGGCATGGGCGGCGGTATGGGCATGGGTGCCCACGGCGCGCAGGCGGAGCAGGAAGAGGAGCACACGCACGCGTCGTTCCTCATCGAGCCCGACCCGGACGACGCCTTCGGTGCCAACGAGGCGACCCCGCCGCCGGTCATCGGCGCCTGGACCGAAGACGACGATCGCTAGAGCGGTTTTCACCGGGCGCGCGGCCGAACCGGCCGCGCGCCCGCTGACTTGTTTGGGGGCGGACGATGGCGAACGGTGAACTGCTCACCGCGGTCGAGCTGGACTTCCTGTGGGAGGGCGCGAACGCCGGAGAGCTGCCGTACCCGCTGCGGCTCCGCTCGCACGGGGCGACCGTCGATGAGCGCGACGCCCTGCGGAAGCAGACGCTCCAGTCACTGAACCAGCGTCGTCTCGCCGACGAACGCGGGCGTCCCGAGCCCCACATCGAGGACTACTTCGGTGTCCTCGCGCGGCCGGACCTGAGCCTGGACTGTGTCCAGCTCAACAATCCCAACACCGAACCGCTGCTCGCGGTCGCGTCGCTGCTCGGCGGCCAGGGCCTCCTGACGGTGCAGGATCAGCGCGGTTTCCACTTCCATCCGATCGCGCCGGACGGCCTCGCGAGCGCGATCGTCTCCCTCCTGCCGCCGGGTGCGCGCGGCACCGAGAAGTCGATCACCCTCCCGCTGGACGGACTCGTCGGCGCTTCCGGCGCGGACTTCCTCCAGCGCCGCCAGCCGCAGGTCGACGGCACGGCGACGTCCGACGAGGACCGCAAGGCCCTGTCCCGGCTCCAGGCCCAGCCGCGGCTGCGCGGCGGCCAGTTCGGCGCCAACGCGCGCAGCAGGCACGGCACGCGGAGCCGGTCTTCGGTGCTGAGCTGGTTCGACACGCAGTCGGGCCGGTACTTCACCCAGGCCACCCGCGGCTCCGACGGACGGGACTGGATCACCGTCGCGCCCGCGGACCCGGCGACGCTGCGGCACCGGCTCACGGAGATGCTGGGGAAGATCGCGGCCGACGCTTCCGTCGCACGCTGACCCTGTCGTCCCGCTGCCTTCCCATCGTGGTCGGCAGTCTCGGTCGAGACTCGCGTGAAGGCCTCCTTCCCAAGTACATGAAGGCCCCCTTCCTGTACCTAGGCGCCAGGGTTCCGGCAAAGTCGCAGAGCTGCTGGTCAGCGCTGCTCTTGGTAATCCGGGCTTGACATCGCTAGTGCCCGAAAGGGTCGAGCGGGGAGGATTCCGGACGTTCAACGTCCGGAATCCTCCCCGCTCAGGGGGCTCCGCAACCGGTGTGACCGCTGACGATGAAGGAATGGGGACACTCAACGTCCCAATTCCTTCACCGTCAGCCTCACACAGGCGGCGAATAGCCACCTGACCTGCAAGATCTCGACTTTGCCGGGACCCTGACCTAGGCGCAAGCAAGGGGGCCTTCATGTACTTCAAGCGACCAGGTCGCCAGCACCCGGGCCCAGCCCTTTCGGCCATCCGGCCACCGCCTGTCGTACCCCTTCGCTATCGTGAACCCCAGGGCGTTCTGACGTACAGCGACCAGCCGCGCACAGGCCCCGCAGCAGGAGCCAAGGTGCCGGGAGGGCACGGAGCAATGCACCAGGAACACTTCACACCGATGGCGTTCGACTTCCTCTGGGAGTCCGCCGAACTCGGCGACTTGCCGTATCCGCTGCGCCTGCGTTCGCACGGCGCGACCGAGGCCGAGCGGCGGGTGCTGCGCGACCGCACCGACGTCGAACTCAAGGCCCGCGGCCTCCGCGACAGCCGGGGGAGGCTGGACCGGAAGATCGAGGACTGGCTGTACCTCCTCGCCCGCGGCTCGCTGACCATCGACGCGCTGCACATCCCCGAGTTCCAGGCCCCGACGATCGCCGTCCTCGGCGCCACCGACGGCCGCGACGCGGTGCTCGCGATCCAGGACCAGTCCGGCATCTGGCTTCGCGAAGCACCAGCCGACGGGCTCCCCACCGCCGTCGTCGAGCTGCTTCCGCCGGGACAGCGCGGCTCCGAGGCGTCCGTCACGCTGCCGATCGACGACGCCCGCCGGACCGAGCCGATCCGCGCCGCCGTCAACCCGACGAAGCAGAGCGAAGAGCCCGAAGCGGCGAAGACCCGTCGTAAAGAGAAGCCCCGTGTCTCACTCAGCGAACGCGTCACCGCGGACCCGCGCGAGGCGTTCGGCAAGCTCACCGGCCAGCCGCGGCTGCGTGGCGGTCAGCTGGCAGCGAACAGCCGGTCCCACGTCGGCGCCAAGCAGCGGTCCCGCGTCCTCGGCTGGTTCGACACCGTCAGCGGACGCTATCTCAGCACGTCACAGGCCGGTCCGGACGGACGCGAATGGGTCACCGTCTCACCCGCCGACATCAAGACACTGCGGATGAGACTGGGCGAAATGGCCGCCGGTGTGGCGGTCGACACACGCTAGGGTCACGCCCCGGGAACCCTCGCGTGGCGTCCGCCGTTGACGTCCGAGAGGCTCACCACCCTCGTCCGTCCAGGCGGGCGGTATCCTGAGGGGCGGGTGTCGGAGCACCATGGGTCGTCAAGATCGTGATGGCGGGTATCACAGGAGCCGCCCAACCAGGAAGGGTCGAGGCCACCAGGGCCGAGTCGTATGAACCGGAAGAGCGTGCTCAAGAACCCAGTGCTCTGGATTCTCGCGGCGGTACTGGCGTTTCTCGCTTATAACACGATCTTCGACAGTGATCGTGGCTATACCCAGGTGCCGATCTCGATCGCGAATCAGCAGATCACCACGAACAACGTGAAGGAAGCCTCGCAAGAGGACAAGGAGCAGCAGATCAAGCTGCTGCTGAACAAGAAGATCGAGGTCGAGGGCCAGCAGGTCGACCAGATCATGGCCCAGTACCCGGCGAACGTCGCGGGCACCGTCTACGGCCAGCTCATCGGCCTCAAGAACGGTGACAACCCGGTCAAGTTCACCACCAAGGTCACCCAGCAGAACATCCTCACCCAGATCCTGATCTTCGCCATTCCGCTGGCGCTGGTGCTGGGCCTGCTGATGTGGATGATGAACAACGCGCAGGGCGGCGGGAACCGCGTCCTCAACTTCGGCAAGTCGAAGGCCAAGCAACTCAACAAGGACATGCCCAAGACGACCTTCGGGGACGTCGCGGGAGCCGACGAGGCCGTCGAAGAGCTGTACGAGATCAAGGATTTCCTGCAGAACCCGGCGCGCTACCAGGCACTCGGAGCGAAGATCCCCAAGGGCGTCCTGCTCTACGGGCCGCCCGGTACCGGTAAGACGCTGCTCGCGCGAGCCGTCGCCGGCGAGGCGGGCGTGCCGTTCTACACGATCTCCGGTTCCGACTTCGTCGAGATGTTCGTCGGTGTCGGCGCCTCGCGTGTCCGCGACCTGTTCGAGCAGGCCAAGCAGAACGCGCCCTGCATCATCTTCGTCGACGAGATCGACGCGGTCGGCCGCCAGCGCGGCGCCGGCCTCGGCGGCGGCCACGACGAACGTGAGCAGACGCTGAACCAGCTGCTCGTCGAGATGGACGGCTTCGACGCGCGCGGCGGCATCATCCTGATCGCCGCCACCAACCGGCCCGACATCCTCGACCCGGCGCTGCTGCGCCCGGGCCGCTTTGACCGCCAGATCCCGGTGTCCGCACCGGATATGCGCGGCCGCAGGGCGATCCTCGAGGTGCACGCCAAGGGCAAGCCGATCGCGCAGGGCACCGACCTGAGCGGCCTCGCCAAGCGGACCGTCGGCATGTCCGGCGCCGACCTGGCGAACGTGCTCAACGAGGCCGCGCTGCTCACCGCCCGCCAGAACGGGCACGTGATCACCGACGAGGCGCTGGAGGAGTCGGTCGACCGCGTCGTCGGCGGCCCCGCCCGCAAGAGCCGGATCATCTCCGAGAAGGAGAAGAAGATCACGGCCTACCACGAGGGCGGGCACGCGCTCGCCGCGTGGGCGATGCCGGACATCGAACCGGTCTACAAGCTGACGATCCTGCCGCGCGGGCGCACCGGCGGTCACGCCCTGCTCGTCCCGGAGGACGACAAGGAGTTGATGACCCGTTCGGAGATGATCGGGCGCCTGGTCTTCGCGATGGGCGGTCGGACGGCGGAGGAGCTCGTCTTCCACGAGCCCACCACCGGTGCCTCCTCCGACATCGAGCAGGCGACCAAGATCGCCCGCGCGATGGTCACCGAATACGGCATGAGCGCCCGGCTCGGCGCGGTCAAGTACGGCCAGGAGCAGGGCGACCCGTTCCTCGGCCGCTCGGCGGGCCGCCAGGCGGACTACTCGCTGGAAGTCGCGCACGAGATCGACGAGGAGGTGCGCAAGCTCATCGAGACCGCGCACACCGAGGCGTGGCACGTGCTGAGCACCTACCGTGACGTGCTGGACGAGCTGGTCATCGAGCTCCTCGAGAAGGAGACGCTGACCCGCAAGGATCTCGAGCGGATCTTCGCGACCGTCGAGAAGCGCCCGCACATCACCATCTTCAACGAGTTCGGCGAGCGGAAGCCGTCGGACAAGCCGCCGATCAAGACCCCCGGCGAGCTGGCGATGGAGCGCGGCGAGCCGTGGCCCCCGCCGGAGGAGAAGAAGGAACAGCCGGTGCTCCAGCCGGCGCCGACCCCGGTCGGCACCGCGCAGGGCGGCGGCGACCTTCCCGGTGGTCCGCCGTACGCGGCCCCGGTCCCGCCCGCAGACCCGAACGCCAACCCCTACGCTCCGCCGCAGCCGGGTGCCTACCCCAACGGTGGCCGCCCGAACGGTGGGCCGAACGGCACCGGCCACTGGCCCCAGGCATATGGTGGGCAGCAGCCGGGCGGTCCGGCAGGCGGTTATCAGGGTGGGCCCGTTGGTGGTCCGCCGAACTACGGGGCTCCTCCCGGATGGACCCCGGCAACCCAGCCGGGCGGCCAGCCGAACCAGCCCTGGCGTCCCGCCGAAGACCGTCCGCGTGACACCTGGTTCGGCGGCGAGCCGGGCCAGCCTGGCGGTCAGCAGGACGAAGGACAGCAACGGCGTGACGACGGACAGGACGACAACAAGCGATAGCGGCACGGGCCCGGTCTTCGACCAAGAGCGGGCCGAGAAAGCCGTACGCGAACTCCTGCTCGCCTGTGGTGAGGACCCGGACCGGGACGGTCTCCTTGAGACCCCCGCCCGGGTCGCTCGCGCTTACCGGGAAATGTTCGCCGGGCTCTACACCGAGCCGGACCACGTGCTGGACCGCACATTCGACGAGGCGCACGAAGAACTCGTCCTGGTGACGGACATCCCGATGTTTTCGGTATGTGAACACCACCTGCTGTCCTTCCACGGCGTCGCCCACGTCGGCTACATCCCGAATGAGCACGGCAAGGTCACCGGCCTGTCCAAACTGGCCCGCCTCGTCGATCTCTACGCCAAGCGCCCCCAGGTCCAGGAGCGCCTGACCTCGCAGGTCGCCGACGCGCTCATGCGCAAACTCGCGCCCCGCGGCGCGATCGTCGTGGTCGAGGCCGAGCATCTCTGCATGGCCATGCGCGGCATCCGCAAACCCGGCGCCAGGACGACGACGTCGGCGGTGCGCGGTCTGTTGCAGTCTTCGGCGTCCTCGCGGGCGGAGGCGCTGGACCTGATCAAGGGCCGTCGATGACCGCCCTGCCCCAGCCCGGCCGCTGCGCGGTGATGGGCATCCTCAACGTCACCCCCGATTCCTTTTCGGACGGTGGCCGCTACCTCGGGATCGAGCAGGCGCTGGAGCACGCGCACGCGATGTGGTCCCGCGGCGCGGATCTGATCGACGTCGGCGGGGAGTCGACGCGGCCGGGCGCGTCCCGGGTGGACGCCGACACCGAGATTTCCCGGATCATGCCGGTGATCCGATCGCTGGCGGCCGACGGGGTCGCGATGTCCGTGGACACCACCCGCGCCGAGGTGGCCCTCGCCGCCGTCGAGGCGGGCGCGTCGGTCATCAACGATGTTTCGGGCGGTCTGGCCGATCCGAACATGGCGAAGGTCGCCGCGGAGACCGGCGTCCCGTATGTGCTGATGCACTGGCGCGGGCACAGCAAGGACATGAACGCGCTGGCGTCCTATGAGGACGTCGTCGCCGACGTTCGCTCCGAGTTGCTGTCCCGAGTGGACGAAGCGGTCTCCGCGGGTGTCGACCAGAGTGCGATCGTGCTCGATCCCGGGCTCGGTTTCGCGAAGAACGCCGAGCACGACTGGGCGCTGTTGAACGGCCTGGATTTCTTTCTGTCCTTGGGTTTCCCGATCCTTGTCGGTGCCTCGCGCAAACGCTTCCTCGGGCGTCTTTTGTCCGGAAAGGACGGAAAGCCCGCTCCGCCGGACGGCCGGGAGAACGCGACCGCGGCCGTGTCCGCGCTCGCCGCCGCGGCGGGTGCGTGGGGTGTGCGGGTGCACGAAGTCGGCGCGAGTATCGACGCCGTGACCGTCGCGGCCGCTTGGCGAAAGGGGAGTCCCGTTGTCTGACCGGATCACGTTGACCGGCTTGAGGGTCTTCGGCAGGCACGGGGTCTTCGACCACGAGAAGCGCGACGGGCAGGAGTTCGTCGTCGACATCGTCGTATGGCTGGACCTCGGTCCGGCCGCCGCGTCCGACGACCTGACCAAGACGCTGCACTACGGCGAACTCGCCGAACTCGCCGCCGGGATCGTGGCGGGCGAACCGTACGACCTCATCGAGAGCGTCGCCGGGAAGATCGCCGACGAGGTCCTGCGCGACGAGCGGCTGACCTCCGTCGAGGTGACGGTGCACAAACCGTCCGCGCCGATCCCGCTGAACTTCGACGACGTCGCGGTGACGGTGCGGCGGGAGCGATGAGCCGCGCGCTGCTCTCGCTCGGTTCCAACCTGGGAGACCGGCTCGCGTTCCTTCAGTCCGCCGTCGACGCCGTGCGGCCCGCGGTCGTCGCCGTTTCGAGTGTTTACGAGACGAAAGCGTGGGGTGTCGAGGACCAGCCGGACTTCCTCAACGCCGTCGTCCTCGTCGACGACCCGGAGCGTGACCACTGGGACTGGCTGCGGGCAGGGCAGGCCGCCGAACAGGCGGCGGAGCGCGTGCGCGAGGTCCGTTGGGGACCGCGCACGCTGGATGTCGACATAGTGACCGTGGACGGGGTGCGCTCCGACGACCCCCAGTTGCTGCTTCCGCATCCCGGCACGCCGGAGCGCGCGAGCGTGCTGATCCCCTGGCTGGAGATCGAGCCCGCCGCGATGCTGCCCGGCCACGGCCCCGTCGCCGACCTCCTCGCCGCCCGGCCCGCCTCCGACGTCACCTCCGTACGCCGGACCCCGCTCACCCTTGCCCTCGCCTGACCCCCGCGTTTCGTCCCCTAGTTGCGGTAGTTCGCGTCACGAACCACCGCAACTAGCCTGCGTCTTTCACGCAGTGTGATGTAGATCTGGTCGTGAAATGGAGGAAGTGCCTGTCCTGTAAGGGAAACTTGGGCTTGCGAAGGTCCAGGGTTCTCTCACGGGAAGGCACTTCCTTGGTG
>NZ_JADNQM010000073.1:0-17282 GCF_046269425.1 Amycolatopsis sp. cmx-11-12
CCCTCGGAACCCGCCCACCGACACGACAGTCGGCCCACAACCCTGCCCACAGCACGATTTCCGACCAAAACCCAGCCGCAGCAGCAATCCCGACGAACTCACAGAAACCCATGCAAGATCGAGGCTAATGTCAGACGACGTTGGCATCTCCCGTGAAGGAGGGTGACAATGGGTGAGATGTTCGCGGCATGGCCGCCCTCCCGGTGGAGGATCTTACGGAGGCGCTGACATCTTAGTGATGTCGCCACCCTTTCTCGACTCCTGCGCGACGGTCGCAGTCGCGGACCCGGGCCTGATCTTCCGGACCGGCGGGCGAGGGTCGCCGAGTTGATGCAGACCTGCTCGGAGGCGCTCCTTGACGAGGGCGGGCAATGCCGTGGCCGGACGAGGCGGAACGGTCACCTAATCCTGCGGTGGGCGAGAACCGTGGAGGACTTGTGAGCCTGAAACGCGATGACCAAGAGGTCTTCGAACTTCCCGACTTCCCGATGCCTTTCCCGGCGCGGGTGAACCCGCATTTGGGCATGCTGCTCCAGAGGTCTGAATCCTGGGCCCGCGCCACAGGCATGCTCGGCGGCGGCGGGCATCCCGACAACTGGGTCATCTGGGACAGCCTGTCGGTATTCCACGCCATCGCGGCCCCTGAGTTGACCGCCTATTGCTGGCCGGTCGCACCGGCTCATGAAGCTGCGCTGATTCACGACGCCATGGTCTGGTACTTCGCGTTCGACGACCATTTCCAGTGTCAGTACAAGCTCACGGGGGACATCGACGGCGCACGAGAGCATGTCGAACGCCTCTCGGCCTTCATGTCATTGACGTCAGGTGAACCCGTTCCCGCGCCAAGGAACGCCGTGGAGGAGGGGCTGTCTGACTTGTGGCCTCGCCTCGTCGGCTCGCGGCCGGCACGCTGGTGTCGAGAATGGAAAGACGGGATAACCCGATTTTGCGAAAGTGCGATTCAAGAAATAATACACCTCTCCACTGGGCGAATGCTCGACCTTATTGAGTGCATTCAGCTTCGTAGGGAAACGTTTGGTGAGTACACTGCGGCGTTATATGTGGACATTTCCACGGGTGTGATGATCCCTGACAAGATCAGGGAAAGCCGAGAAGTGCGCACGCTGCTTGAGGCTTGTATGGACTACATGGTACTGAGTAACGATATATTCTCTCTTATGCGCGCGAAATTAACGAAGAAGGATGTGCGACCAATCTTATCCTAATTGTCGGAAACTTTTTGGATATTCCGCTTCGGGAAGCCGTAAGTGTCGCCAACAACCTCGTTAGCGCGCGCCTGCGTCAATTCGAATACACGTCAGAAACGGAACTTCCTGAGGCTGCTGCAAGACTCAACTTGAATGACACCGAGCGTGCCGAACTCGCCAAATGGGTCGAAGGTGCCAAGGACTACCTGTCCGGCATACTCGCGTGGCACATCAAAGCAGGGCGGTACTGTGGTCGGTCGACGGATATCACGCACCTCTCGGTGGATACTTCGGGGCCCTGCCTCGGCTTCGGCCAGTGAGAGCGCTAACGGCGAAGGCGGGATATTGGTCGAGATATGGCTACCTGGACGCACGCCTGCCGGGGCGGGCTCTGGGCCGGCATGAACGCCGCCGGCCCGTGCTCGATGGTGATGCACTGGGCCGCATGGGGCTTCACGCCGTGCAGGCACAACCGGCGCTCGGTCGACGTCCTCCACGATATGGCAGGCGCGGCAAGGCCCTGTCAGTGACGCACCGTACCCATGCACAGATGGCATGGCGGGCCGGTAGCCGCACTTGGTCCAGGGTATGAGAACCACTCCCTTCCAGGTCAGCGGAACCGACTCTGCGCAAGGGAAGGGGTCACGTGGCGTTCGGCCTCGTCGCGATCTATCGCCGGAGCCGCTCGTTGCACTGGACGAGCAGCCTGAACCAGTCCACAGGCGACCCCGCCGAGCCGACTACCGCGGTGATCGGGAGCTTGGGGCCGGTGGCAATCGGGCGTCGGGGGCGTGGTCAAGAAGCCGGGCGGCAGCGGTGACACGGTTCCGGCTTGAAGATACAAGCCGGAACACCCGAATCCGCTGATCTGCTCACTTGAGGGTGCCGCCCGCTAACGCTCAGGTAGAGGGCGGTTTCTTGACAGTGGGCAAAGCGCAGCTCCGAGCGAGTCGCAGGTGATCGCTGCCGTGGATGTCGAACCCGAACGTTGGGGCGTCGTGCTGATGGGCGAGCCATCGTGTCTGGTTACTGCTGCCGCACGCCACGTCGGCCAGCGGCAGGCCGGGCACCAGCCGGGGGCGTGAGGTTGGTGAAGCCGGTCCGGGTTCGGCCGGTGGGGCCGTGTCCCACGGCGGAACCCCTGGGAGGCCCAAGCCACACCAGGGGTTCTGCCAGTGGGTTCTCCGGCGGCGGTCCCAGTCCTGCCACCGTGCGCTAATGTCCTTTGAGGACAGTCGTGGGTCGTCGCGGCGGATGGCGAGGCGGTGGCCGGGATCGCGATCAGCGCCGGGCGGCCTGGTCGTGCAGAGCCTTACTCCTGCGTTGCCACTGAGCTCTGTGTTGCGCAGTTGCCGTTCGTCGGAAGGTCGAGGAACCTGTTGTAGAGCCAGGTCAGTGCACCGGGGATGCTGCCGATCGCGTAGCCGACGTGACCGGGGACCGCGGTGAGGCGGTACTCGACGTCGGCTCCCTTGGCGCACCATGCGCTGGCGGTCTCCTGGTTGTATTCGGGCCGGATGATCTCGTCCAAGATGGACTGCTGCACCAGTACGGGTGCCGTCGGTGCGGCACCGCCGAGTTTGTTCTCGGCGAAGACCCGGCCTGCCACCGGGTCGGTGAACACGTCCTGGTTGGTGTAGTCGTTGATCTTCTTGAACGGGTTCATCGCTACCAGTTCCAGCTGGCATCGTTGCCCGATCTGCTCGGCGAGCTGCCTGCCCTTGTCGTTGAACAGCGAGCTCAGTTCGGGGTATTCGCGGCTTACCCCGACCGCGCCGGCGAGGGTGAATCCGGAGAACGCGCCGCCGTCGAGGCCCTTGAGGGTCTTCTTGAGATCGCCAGCGAAAGCGCCTGCTGCCCAGCCCTTCACATTCAGCTCGGGCGCGTAACTCGCTTGCAGCTGCGCCGCCCATGCGGTGGCCTGCCCTCCGCCGGAGTACCCCCAGGCGCCCACTGGCCCGGACCCTTCCAGCCCGGCCTCAGGCAGGTTGTGCGCCGCGCGGATGCCGTCGAGCACGGCGTGCCCCGCCATCTTCCCCGCCGACCAGGCCATCCGGGGGCCCTGGTAGTCGGTGATCACCGAGACCCAGCCGTTGCTCAGCGCGGTCCATACCCCGGTGACTTCCTTCTCCAACCCCGCTCGGAGCCCGTAGGACGGGTTGCATTGGGAGCCGAGGCTGTCGGTGGCGATCTGGAACGACAGCAGCGGACGCTGGCCGTTGGGAGGCAAGGGCGGCACGAACACCGTGCTGACCGTGGCCACCGGCCGGTCCTTCGCGTCGGTGGTGCGCACCAGGACTTGGTAGACCTTGGCGGGTACCGGGATCAGGTAGGTGCTCGCGTTCACCTCCCGCTGACGCAGGATCGTGCCCGGCGCGGCCGACTCGAACCCGGACGGCGGCTGGTAGAACGGGTCGTCCTGAGGCAACGGAAGGGACTCGGCCGCCGCCGTCACGGTGCCGTTCGCACCGATCAGCAGCGAGGCCAGTAAGGCCAGCAGGGCCAGTAGAGACCCACGTCGTCGTGCGGTCATCGCTTCTCCTCAGGCTGATAGAAGGCAGATTGATACTGGCGTATTACTTTTGAGTGATACGGGAGTATTAAACGAGCTGATGAAGTGTGTCAATGATTACTGTGCGTGAGAGGAAGCGGGGGTGAAGCCGGGACCGCCGAGCTGATCGCCGAAGGCGGGCTCAAGGCTGTCACCCACCGGGCGGCCCCTACCGGTCGCCGAGGACGTCGAGTTGATGCTGCACACGGTCAGGGGATATTCGTGGCCTACACGCTCGACCAACCGGCACTCGAGCGGCACATCCAGGGCAGGGCCCGATGGCACCATGGAACACACCAAACCGGCCCGGAACACCCGTCAAGATCAACCAGCACGATCCAAGAGTGCCCACGACTGTCAATGGCCAGATTTCTCTGGCCCAGACATCTCCTTGGGTGGCGAGGAAATCGTCCGCGCCCGATCCGGCGGCCAGCGCGCTGAACCATTCCACGAACTCGAAACTGGCGGCGATCGCCAGGCAGACGCAGATGGTCAGGAACGCGACCCAGCCGCCGGGCCGCAGTGGTGTGCGGCGTAGCAGTACTTCACGTACGGCGATCGCGGGAACGAAGCCCTGGATGACATGGGTGAACCGGTCGTAGTTGTTCCGCTGGGTGCCCAGCCAGTGCTGTACCCATTCCCCGGCGGGCGTCTCCGCGTAGGTGTACTGGCCGCCGTAACACAGCACGAGCGCGTGCAGTACCAGCAGCCAGGTGCCGGGCGATCTGGCCTGGATCCCGGTCGCCGCGAGCACCGCGAGCACCACGCCTGCCAGCAAGATCCCTTCGGTCCGGCCGACCCCGCGCACCATGGGAAAACCCTACAGCGGGGCGAAAATCGCCGCCGATTCCTTAGGCGGTCAGTCTCGTGAGAGCCACGGCAGTCATCCAGGGTGTCCCGACAGTGGCTTTCGCGACACGGCCACTGGTCACTCGCTGCCGGGTGGGACGAGCCGCCGCACCGCCCCGTCGAATCCGGTGCTGTACAGGCTTTCCGGGTCCCAGCCCGGCCCGGCGCCGAACCGCACTGACGAACCCAAGTGGACACCCGTCGCGATCGCGCAGGTCGCGCCGGAGTCCGGGTCGACGCGGTACACGATGCCGTGCTCACCCGCCGTGTAGAGCCGCCCGTCGGTGCCGATGGTCAGGTCGTCGATGATGTTCAGCGGCCACGGTGCCTGAAGCCGGAGCTTCTTGGCAGGCGCGGAAGGGTTCGAGAGGTCGATCGCGGCGATCTGGAAGTCCGGGCCGCCGGTGTTGGCCACGTACAGGGTACGGCCGTCGTTGCTGACGACCATGCCGTTGGGGCCGAGCAGTTCGGGCCCGTATCGTTCCGGGGCCGACGGATTCTCCTTGCGTACCAGCCAGAGTCCGCGTTTCGGCCCGATCAGGGTGCTGATCACCGCGTCGCCGTTCGGCAGTATCGTGCCGCCGTCGGGCATCGTGAGGCCGGTGGCCCACGTCCGCCGCTTCCCCGTGTCGAAGTCGTAGATGTCGATGGTGCCGGTCTTCAGGCCGAGTGTCCCGTCGAGCGTTTTGTGCCCGGTGTTGACGAACAACTCGTTGCCCCGCACCGAAAGCGCGCCGGGGCCGGAGACCGTCAGCAGGGTGCTCGCCGCGCCGTCCGGGGTCACGCGCTCGATGGATCCGTTGCCCGCGAACAGGGTTTTGGAGACCAGCAGGCCGCCTCGCCCGTCGAAGGCGAGGTTCTCCAGCGGGAGGCCGAGTCCGGTCGCGACGGTGCGCACCTGCCACGGTTCGCAGGCCGACGCGGCCGCGGCCGGAGCGCCCGGTGCGGTGAAGGTCGCCGCCAGCACGATCGTCGCGGCGACGATGCCGCGGATACGCCCGGTCATGAGCCTCCCCATCTACTGAACTAGTACATGTGTATCAATTAGACGGGAGTATCGACCAGACGTCGGGAGTGTGTCAATCGGCGAGCGGGACGCTGGTCCGCAGTCGCAGGTCGTCGGCGTCCATGGCGAAGGCGAGGAACAGCCCTTGCAATGAGCGCTTCGTGAGCTCGACGTCCTCTTCGGCCGGCTGCGGATTGGCCAGCCGGTGCAGTGCCAGGCCGTCCAGCAGGGCCATAAAGGCCTTGGCCGCGCGCGGGGAATCGGCGATTCCGAGTGATGCGAGCAGGGGAGCGGCCGACGTTTCGAAGGCGCGCATCGCCTCGTCGACCACGGCGCGCATGGCCGGGTTCCGGGCGGCTTCCATGTACAGCTCGTATTGGGCGACCGTGACGCCGAACTTGCCCGCCACCAGGGCCTGAGTGAGCCGTTCGCCGACCTCCAGTACCGATTCCGCGTCGCGCACCACGTCGGCGAGCAAGTCGCGCACGATCTCGATCCGCTCGTGGATGTGGAACCGCAGGGCCTCGGCGATGAGCTCCTCGCTGGTCGCGAAGTAGTAACCGGCCGCCGCCTGCGGAAGCCCGGCCCGAGCGGAAACTGCGCGGTGAGTGACCGCCTTGACGCCGCCGTCGCAGATCAGCTGCATCGCGGCCCGGAGCAGTAGCTCCCGTCGCTCCCGGCTGCGTGTCTGCTGCTTGCCGCGACTACCGGTCATTGACTTCCCCTTCGGTTGAACCGATACTAGCGTCTCACTCTGAATTGATACGTTTGTATTAATCTTGGGAGAGCGGATGAGTGTCGGCGCGGCCGAACTGCGGGAGATCTCCAGCCTGTGCCAGGTTTTCCAGCGCACGGTCGCGGAGTCCGGTGACGTCGTCGCGTTGCGGACGCCGGACGACACGGTGTCGCTGACCTGGCGGCAGTACGGCGAACGAGTGCGGCGGCTGGCCGAAGGGCTGCACGCGCTCGGCGTCCGGCGCGGGGACACCGTGGCGTTGATGCTGACCAACCGGCCCGAGTTCCATCTGGCCGACGTGGCGGCGATCCATCTGGGCGCGATCCCGTTCTCGGTCTACAACACCAGCTCCGCCGAACAGGTCGAGTACCTGTTCGAGAACGCGGGCAACCGGGTCGTGCTCTGCGAGGAGCGGTTTCTCCCGCTGGTCGCGCAAGTCGACAGTGTCGTTTGTGTGGACGGTGCTCCCGAGGGCGCGATCTCCTTCGCGGAACTGGAGAACACCGAGTCACCCGGGTTCGATTTCGACGTCGAATGGCGAGCCGTCGGCCCCGGCGACGTGCTGACACTGATCTACACCTCCGGCACCACGGGACCGCCGAAAGGCGTCGAACTCACGCATCGCAACCTCACCTACAGCATGGGCGCGGCGCTGGAATCGCCGGACGTCGCCGCCGCGGTCGCCAAGGGACGCGTGCTCTCGTTCCTCCCGGACGCCCACCTGGCCAACCGGTATTTCGCGCACTACTTCCCGATCGTCTCGGCGGCGACGGTCACCTGCGTGGCGGATCCGAAGGCGGTGGTGGCGACCTTGCCCGCCGTCCGGCCGACGGTGTTCCTCGGTGTGCCCATGCTCTGGTACAAGATCAAGGCGGGGATCGAGCAGGCCGTCGCCGCGCAAACCGGTGCGCGGCGGGCGGTCGCCGACTGGGCGCTCGGCGTCGGACTGTCCGCAGTGCACCGTGAAGCGGCCGGTGAGCCCACTTCGCGATGGCTGCGATCGAAGCACCGGCTGGCCCGACGACTCGTCCTCGACCGGTTGCTCGTCAGGCTGGGACTGGACGCCTGCGTGCTCCCGATCAGCGGCGCCGCCCCGATCGCGGTCGACACGCTGGACTACCTGATGGCCGCCGGCCTGCCGATCTGCGAGGGCTGGGCGATGTCGGAGACGTCGGTCCACGGCACGATCAACCCCCGTCACGCCATCCGGCCGGGCACGGTCGGCAAAGCCCAGTACGGCGCCGACCTGCGGCCCGCCGAGGACGGGGAGCTGCTGATGCGCAGCCCCGCCCTGATGCGTGGTTACCGGAACGATCCCGACCGGACGGCCGAGGCGATCGACGAAGACGGCTGGCTGCACACCGGGGACATCGCCACCATCGACGCGGACGGCTATGTGTCCATTGTGGATCGCAAGAAGGAACTGATCATCAACGCCGCGGGCAAGAACATGTCTCCCGCCAACATCGAGAACACGCTCAAGTCGTCGGGCTCGCTGATCGGCTCGGCCGTCGCGATCGGCGACCGGCGGCCCTGCGTGGTCGCCCTGATCACCCTCGACCCGGACGCGGCGGCGGCCTTCGCCGAACGGCACGGACTCCCGGCCGATCCGGCCGTGCTGGCCGCTGACCCGGTACTCCGCGAGGAGATCGCCGCCGTCATCGAGCGGGCCAACCGCAGGCTTTCCCGCGTCGAACAGGTCAAGGAGTTCACCGTGCTGCCGGTCCATTGGGAGCCGGGCGGCGCCGAACTGACACCCACCATGAAACTCAAGCGCGCTTCGATCGCGGAGACCTACGCCGCCGAGATCGACGCGCTGTACCGCACTCCTCGTGAGTGGCGGGCACGCCCGCGAAATGGGTGACCGGTGATGAGGTTCTATGGCAAAGACGGCACGGGGCTGCGGGATCCGCTCAAGACCCGGGAACAAGGCCTATGTGCTGGCCGTGCCCGACGACCATCAACGCGTGCGGGTTGGTCTCTGGCTGGTCGCGGTAGGCCGCCGAGCCAGGGTGCCGTACGTCGTCGTCCCGTTGACGGGTGAAGACGACCTCGTGGTCGGTGGCGGCCAGGACGGCCAGCGACACCATGGTCGCGCCAAGGTGGGCAACAACGGCTTACCTCTTTCAGCGTAGGGCGTTCTCGACCAGCGCGACGGTCGCGCGAGGGTCGTCGACCTGGACGACCATGCGGGAGTAGCGCTCGTCTGCGAGTTCGATCACGACAGCCTTCGATGGATCCCTGACGTCCCAGAAGATTTTCTCGCCGTCGAGGTGGAACGTGCCCGCCGTGATCACGCCGGGCAGGTGGGCGCCCGGCGCACGGATCCCTTTGGGATCGGCGGCGATGCCGGGGTCCGCGGTCGCGCCGCGGACGTTGATCAGCGGGATTGTCAGGCTGCTCTTGAAGGCCCAGAGCTTGTTGAGACCCTCCATCGCGACGACGAGGTCATCGCCGTCGATGCGAACCAGTGCCATATCGGTTTCCTTTCAATCAAGAGGATCGAGGCGTCGGGTCAGTTCGGCGCCGACACCGTCGGGGTTGCCGCGCAGGCGAATGCCCAGTGCGGCGGCTGTGAGCGCGGCGGCCAGCGCGGTGGAGATGCCGAGCGCGTCGGCGATCGCCTGGTCGACGGCGGCCAACGCCGCGGCCACCTCTGCGGCCACCTCCTCGTCGGCTAGTGCCCGTTCGACCGCCGCGAGCAGCAGCAGGCCGAGGTCGGCCGACGTGACGAGCCGCAGCGCGGCCGCGGCATCCGTTGCCGCGGCAAGCGCGTCGGCCAAGGGGCGGACGTCGTCAGTGAGGTGGCGGCGCAAGGCGACCAGATAGAGGCCGCGCTTGCTGCCGAACGTCTTGTACAGACTGTTGCGGTGCACGCCGAGGTGGGCCACAAGGTCGTCGATGGACACCCCGTCGTACGCGCGGCCACCGAACAACTCCACGGCGGCGCGCACCACCTCGTCCTCGTCGAACGCCCTTCGCCTGCCCATGTCACGACGATAGCCTTTTGAGGAACGATCAGTCAAGAACGATCGTTCCTCAAAGGTCGGATGCAAGGGTCGTGGGCATGGCATCCGCGTGGCAACCACGAGCCGTCGGACCCGTGGTTGCCACGCTGGTGTCTAACGGACGGCCTGGAACTGGGTGATCCAGGTGGTGTGGTAGGTCATGGCCTGGCACCGGATGTCGGTGTCGGGCTTGAGTGTCACGGCGTCGGTGAGCTTGTAGGGGAAGTTGGCTTCGCTCACGGCCAGGGTCGGCTGTAGTGGGTCCGCGCCTGTGGTGGAGAGTTCGAGTTGGCCTTGGCAGTAGGGCTTGTCGGTCTCGTTCGCGACAGTGTCGATCACTACCTGGCCCGCGGTGACGGAGGTCAGTTTGATCTTCACGTTGGCGTTGGGGTTGGACAGCGTCAAGGTGACGTATCCCTTTTCCCCGGGCAACAGGACACCGGTTTGCGCCCCGGTCACGGTGGCGGGGGACATTGCCTCGGCCGAGCCGGACACTCCGCCCGCGGTGCTGTCCTGGACGAACGCGGCGATCGCGAAGCCGCTGAGGCCGAGGACCGTGCCGGTGATGGCGAGAACGATGACGGGCTTGGCTTTCTTGGTGATGCGCATGGTGATTCTCCTTCTGGAGGATGGAACCCGTGACCGGGCGGCCACGGAATAGGTGGACAGGGTTGTGACGGTCGGTGTTGGTGGCCCGAGGTGTCAGGACCGGGTCGGCGGGTCCGACTCGCTTGGGTCGGGCGGCTCGTCGACGGGCGTGGTATCAGACGGCGTAGGAGTGGCAGGCGTCGTCTCGGGTCCGGTCGGAGTGCCCGGCTGACCCGCGGACGGTTCAGGGGATGCAGTCGTGGACCCCTTCGTCGCTGGTGCAGCGCTCGTGGCTTGGGCGGGTGTCCAGATCCCGGTGGTGCCGTCGATGGACACCGTCACCGTGATCCGGTCGAACCCGGCGGCCCCCGCTACACCGTTCGCGGCCGCCGGGGAGCCGAGTTCGAGGGCGATGATCAGAGCGAGGACTGCTCCTCGCCGACGACCGCGATCGTTCTGAGTGGGACTGGCGAATTGTCGGCCGGATGTAGGCATGATGGGTCATTATTCCTCTCTGCAATTCCGGGCCGAGGTGATTCGACTCTCCCGGCAGAAGGCCGCATTTCACCGCATCTGGATACCGAACCTGGTGTGCGGCAACGTCTCGTAGATGTGCTCGTCAATTGCTGGAGCCAGCGGATGCACTTTCAAATTCTCGATCGTTGTCAAGTTGGTGAACCGTGTGCCCTCACTGATGAACTCGACTACGTCAGGCATCTTGTTACGTAATATTGTTGAGCACTGTTGAAGTGTTATAAATCGTCGAAATCGCGCGCTGGCTTCGGGGAGAATTCGTCGTCAGCCCTGCTGACCCAGGCTGGTCTCGTCATGGGCGAACCCGCTGGCCGTAACCAGGATAGTCTCGATCGTGGTGACGGCATCGATACCTGTCAGGGTCCCGTACACCTGACGCTGACATCTGACAGCTACGCCAGCTTCGCGAACACGAGCACGCCGTCGTTAATACGCCCGGGCTTGAGCACGGGAGGCGGACTGAACGACGTAACGCGACCGGCGGCGTGCTGTCCTCGCAGCGACCCTTCAGGAAATCAGGCCGCGTCGGAGCCCGTGAGCGACGGCTTGGGCGCGGTCGTGCACTCCGGTGAGGTGCTGAACGACGGGAACGGATGGGTCGGCGAGGCGGTCGACACCGCTTTCCGCATCTTGGACGCCCAGCTGGCGAATTACGCGTTCGCGAAATCCGGTATACGGCGAAATCTCCTCGCCGGTCTCGAAACCGTCCGCTTTTGCGTGGGAAGCTGCCGACGCCCTGTTTTCTGGCGGACTTGACCAGCGATGTTCTGGATGTGATTCCCCGCAGGGATCCGGCAGGGCTGCACCATCATCTGACCTGGATGGAGGTCCCCCATTTGGCGGTCATGATGCGCCGGGCACTCGGGCCCGCCGTTCCGCTGCCGCGGCGGGACGGTGTAACCGACGCGTGGAGCGTGTTCCGCCTGCTCACCGATCTCAACGCCGGTCCGGGTGGGACCCCGCCCTCCGTAACGTTTCTGCGGCCGCTCGCGGACAACGTGGAACGCGAACCCGGTGCCATGATCGCGGACCAGGCCCGATCGCTGCAGCTCGGTCCTGCCCTCGGGCATCAGCGGCAGAGCAGGCGCGGCCCCATTTTGCATTTGATGATCATGCTAGAACCGGTTTCCACGGATCCGAAACGGGCGCATTCTCGCATTCTGGCGTCAGGATGACCCGGAAGTGTGGCCGCCCGCCGCTTGCCGGAGTTCGGGAAATCGCTGTTGCCGCGCACCTCGATCACCTTGCCGGTACACAGTGGTCCAAGGAACACGGACCGGCAGGCCTCAGCCGCTACCGTACGGGTACCGGCCGGGCATAAGATCACTGGAGAGGATGCGGGCGAAACATTGGCATCGCGCGTGGCACGTTCGCTGGGTCTTGGTGGTGAAGGACCTCGCTGCGGACGGTCGACACGACACTCGGCGACGATCACCGGGTCCGGCCGGCATTGGCGAAACCGCCATTGTGCCAACCTGAACCGGGCGCCGCCGGACGAACTGACGACCGCGCTCCGCAGCGGGTTGCCGGTGGTGCTGTGGCATCCGGACGCCGAACCGGAGCACCTGCGCGCGATGCTCGACTGGTGTTGGCCACGGAAGCCGGGTTTATCGAACTACCGTATAGTCGCAAACTGGCGAATTCGGCTGTGGCCGTACCGTTCAAGGTTTCTGGCTCACGATCTGGTGGTAATGTGGGACGATCCGAATCGCGTTATCGTTCTCGTCCAGCCGTTGATCCCGACTCGACCGTAGGGGGATACCGCGGATGAGCGTGAACGACCAGGACGCGACCGTGAACGGCCGGACGACACCGGATGCACCTGATTGGTGGATCTATCGGGGCACCGGCAGGCCGATCCACGACATCGACCTCGCGCAGATTCTTCCCGCGCCACCACCGTGGCGTTCTTATCGCGGTGACCCGCCGCCGGAGCACGACGTGCCGCCGCCGGACGACGGTGAGGCGGAGCGCAGGCTCGGCACCGCGTTCACGCTTTCCGAGCAGGACGTGGACGCCGGCGAACTCAACATGGTCAACGCCGCGCTGTACCTGCGGCGTCCGCTGCTCGTCACCGGGAATCCGGGCACCGGGAAGTCGAGCCTCGCCTATCGGATCGCCAGGGAACTCGGTCTCGGCCGGGTCCAGGCGGCGGCGACCGAACAGGCGCAAACCGGTGAAGAAGCGGAAGAACCGCCGATCGGGGATTTCGTCCGGCTCGGCCCGCTGGGCACCGCGTTCCTGCCCGGCAGGCTGCCTCGGGTACTGCTGATCGACGAACTCGACAAATCCGAAGCCGATCTGCCCAACGACCTGCTGTCGATCTTCGAAGACGGCGAATTCACCATCGAGGAACTGGCAAGGGCACGCAACTGCCACCCCGAAGTCACCGTGCACACCGCCGACCCGCAGCGCACCGCCATCGTCCGCGACGGCCGGATCGCCTGTCGCGCGTTCCCGGTCATCATCATGACCAGCAACGGAGAGCGGGAGTTCCCGCCCGCGTTCCTGCGCCGGTGCCTGCAATTGCGGATCGAGAACCCGGATCACGACCAGCTCGCGGCGATCGTGGCCAGTCACCTGGTCGGCGAGGACGGCGAGCACCGCGACAGTCTCATCCGCGAGTTCGCCGACCGGAGCAAGGCCGAAGGCGGCCTGCCCACCGATCGGTTGCTCGACGCCGTGTACCTGGCCACTTCTGGCGCGTACCAGCCGGATCAGGAGGCTTGGCCGCGGCTGGTGGACGCCCTCTGGCAAAGACTGGCGGTGCGGTGAGATGGGCGGGCACGGCTGTGCTTGCGACCCGTTTTCCGCCGCGGCCGAGGAGGCGAAGCGGCCGGCCGAGGACGTGTGGAACTACAACGCGCCCGCCGAGCTGCCCGAACCCGCCAGGGACCGCGCCGGGCCCCAGGGGAGCGGTGCGCCTCGGGTCACTGGAGTACTGCCGCACGCTCGGAACCTTGAAACAGGAACGAGCTTCGCTGTCGCACAACGAATGTGGCCCTGGACGAAGTGGCGACCGCTGTCCGGTCGCGGCGACCGGACAGCGGTGGCCTGTCGCCCGATTGAGGAAGCTTGCCTGAATCTGATGCTCATTCTCGACAACGGCCAATCCATGGCCGGTGGCGGCAGTGGGATACCGGCGTTTACCGAATCACCCTGCCCGGGGGGTGCTTCCCGTGCCATCAGGTCCGCCCGGGGCCGGGCGATGCCGGTGAGCATCGTGCATCTGCTCCCGCAATGGCTGTGGGGGCGCTGTGGCATGAGCCCGCAGAAAGCCCGGCCGCGGGTCCCGAACGCGTTGGTCCCCACGGTCCGCTGGGCTTGCGAGTTCGCGGACGCGTGGCTCTCGCGCGGCTCGAAGGTACCTTGGGAGACCGTGCCGGTGCTCGAACTGCGGCCGAGGACGCTTGGATGGTGGGCCGGACTGACGACCGGCGAAAACGCCGCCGTCGAAGGAACGGGAGTACTCACGATTGAACGGACTTCTCGCTCCGATTCCGGTGCCAGGCCGGTAACTTTGCGGTCTTCCGAAAGAGTGCATAGATTTCGCAGTGTTGCGTCGCCTCCAACGCTACGCTTGGCGCAGTTACTCGAGGCGGTGCCGGTCCGTCTCGAGGTGGCCAAGCTGACGGGAAAGGAATTCGTTCCGGAAGCAGGACTTGAGCACCTCGCGGAACTTTTGTTTTCGGGGCTCATGTACTCTTCGGACTCAGGGAAGCGACGTCCACTTGGGACACAGGTGGGGTCTCCGCTTTTCCCGAGGCAGTCCGGGAATTGCTGCTCAGCGGCGCGCGCGGTCGGAAACGGTCAAGGTCGTCCGAGTGGCCGCCACCCATTTCGGTGGCCGGATTCCGCTGCTCGGTCACCTCCGAGACGCCATTGCCGACCCGAACGACACACCGGATCCGGTGCTCACCCTCGAGTCGTCGGCCGATGTAGAACCGGGAAGTGCGGTCATGTGCGCGCTGTCCGGACCGTACTTGTCCCGGGCCGACCGGCTGCGGAACGCGGTACAAGACCCCGTTGTATCCGAATCCGAATCAATCAAGGCTGTGAGCCCAAAGATGCCTAAGACGGCCGAACGTCCACCTGCTTCGACGCCTGTGCTACAGGGACGCTCGACATATCTCAGCGAGTCCGACGCGAAAGAACCGACGACGAGGATCGTCCATCCTTCGGCGGCGGACAGTTCCCGGCACTTCCCCAACCGCCACCCCGACGACCCGCCCTTGGTGTTCGGGAACGTCCCGCCGCGCAACCCGAACTTCACCGGTCGCGATGTGTTGCTCGGACAGCTGACCAAGCGGTTGAGCAGCGGTACCACCGCTGTGCTCCACTCGGCGTTACACGGTCTGGGGGTATCGGCAAGACGCAGATGGCCGCCGAGTACATCTATCGGCATCTGCAAGATTACGACCTCGTTTGGTGGATCGACGCCGCACACCACCCAGATCCGCGTGGGACTCACCGAACTCGCGAGTCTGCTCGGTCTCCCGGGCGCGAGGGAGGCCAATGTCGCGGTCCCCGCGGTGATCGAGGCGCTCCGGACCCGGCGGCCTTTTCGTCGCTGGCTGCTGATCTTCGACACCGCCTCGGCGCCCGATTACGAGGTTTCCGTCGCTGCGACGTGGAATGTTTCGTTCGAGGAGCTCAAGACCCGTAATCCGGCGGCTCATCAGATCCTGCACATCTGTACCTTCTTCTCCCCTGAACCGATCTCGCGTGATCTGCTCACCGGAGTCAGTCTGGGGGCGATCTCCGATCGGGCTGGCCCGTGCACTCCGCGACATCAACCGGTATGGCCGCGCGAAGGTCGACCACGGCAACAACACGCTCCAGCTGCACCGTCTGGCCCAGCTGGTCCTGCGAAACCGGGTCATGGCCCACCGGGTGCACGCGCGGATGCAGCAGGGGGAACTCCGGCAGAACATCACGATCGACCTCCGGGTGCAGGCCGATTTCGCGGCGGAGACCACACCGAGCGCGAAGCAGGGGAGCACGGCAAGGCCAGGGGTCAGCAGAAAGGGCTCACGGAGAACTTCCAGGCCTGCTTCGGCGAGGACCAGGTCGACGCGACGACCCACTCGATCCTGCTGTCGGGGACGAGGCGGAAGGACGGCGACCACCCAGCCGCCCTCAGCTTGTCCACGGACGCACTCGAGATGTTTCGGGTCGTCGAGGGTGACGACCACTTTGCCACGATGGCCTGCACCTGGGCTCATTCGATCGCTCTCCGCCATTCTGGCGATCTGGCGACGGCCAGGAAGCTCGGTGAGGACACCTTCGAGAGGTACCTGTGCGGCGGGCGCCGCTGTGATCGAAGTGCTCACGGGCACGCAGCCGCAGGCGTAGGTACCTATGACCGGCGTGCCTGGAACCGGATATACCGGACTCAGCGCAGCCCTGATTTCCGCCGACACGGCGAACCGTCGAGCCCGTCCCTTCTGATGACAACGCGCCGAGACCCGGCAGAACCGGCTCTCGGTGGGCCCGGACCAGCATGTCCACACGGATACCGCGGCGGTGTTCGTGCAGGGTCTTTGGCCCGATCGCGCGCGGGCCGAAGATGCGGCGGCTATTTCCACCAAAGAAACAACGTTCACGTTAGTGATGTGGAGAATAGGATCACGTGAATAGTTCAAGGGAATATGAAAAGAGTGGCACCCAGGCTGCTGTAACAGCCCGGGTGCCGGGAACAAAACCCAGTCGCGTCCAAGCAACTACAGGAGACGTTCCGTGAGGAATTCTATCACCCCCAAGGGGGATGCGACCGCGAGACGGCCAGAAAAACGCAGGTCGGCGCTTATATCGAACCTTACCCGGCGGTTTAAGGTCCTGTACGTCCGGAAGTGTGAGCCGGTTGAGAAGCATCGTGCATGGAACCCTCCCCGCACCGGACTATTCGGCGGGCGGAGCGCGGAGCCGACGATGGTGGGGCCGGGCCCGCGACATCACTTGATCGTAGTGGCCGACGTGGAGAGATTCGGGGGGCGGACGCGACCACATCAACGGGCGGTACGTGACGGGCTCTACGACGTCATGAAGACGGCGTTCGCGGCGACAGGGACGGCGTTGTCGGACTGTTACCGGGAGGACCGCGGAGACGGGGTGCTCGTGCTCTTACCGGGCGAGATGGACAAGGCGGCGTTCATCGAGGCGGTACTGCCGATGTTGGTGACGCGGCTGCGGGTGCACAACGACAAGAGTGCGGAGGCGCAACAGATCCGGCTACGGATCGCTTTGCATGCCGGGGACGTCGATTACGACGAGAACGGGGTCATGTCCTCGTCGCTGAACCTGGCGTTCCGGCTGTGCGACGCTCCTCCGTTGAAGGACGCGCTCGCCGCGTCGCCAGGGGTACTGGTAGTGATCGCGTCGGACTGCCTGTTCGATGACGTCGTCCAAAGCGCTCCTGGTGCCGCGCCCGCGACCTGGCGTCCGGTGCCGGTCGAAGTCAAGGAGACCACCGAGACCGGCTGGATCAGCCTGCCAGACCACCCGTACCTCGGCCGCCCCTGATGCAGCTCCGTCCGACGAGTGCCTTCATCGGCGGTGTGATTGCCGATGAAGGGTCGATCACGCCACCACGATCAAGTGATGCCGCGAACTCCGCCCCTTCGTCATCGCCGCTTCCTCTCCCCGGCTCGCCGAGGACAAGGGTCCCAAGAACGTGGTGTGGAGATAAGGGCCGCTTAGGGTGATGCGCCCTTGACGTCCAGGGAAAGGGACGTCAAGGGCGCGATCGGGGGTGGTTCAGGACTTCTTCCGCGGTGCGCGCTTGCGCTTGGCGGGAGCCTCT
>NZ_JADNQM010000074.1:0-16948 GCF_046269425.1 Amycolatopsis sp. cmx-11-12
CTCATCCAGCACGAACAACGCACCCGGCACATCTGACAAGCACCACCCCACCCCGGCATTAACACACCCGGTCAACCCCACCCCACCAGCCAAGACCAAGATGAAAAGTCCCCAATGTGGCATTGGGTGCACTCAACGCCCCCAATGCCACATTGAGTCCACCCGCCCCCCGCACCCCGAAGCGCGAGAACCCTCAGTCCTCCTCGGCAGGAACCTCGCCGCTTTCCCGCTGTCGCATCGCCTCACGTCCGGCAGCCTCTTCGCTCACTCCCTGCCGCCAGTACCCGGTGAAGCAGATCGCCCGCTTGTCCACGCCGCGCTCCCGCACGAGGTGCCGCCGCACCAGCTTCACCATGTTCGCTTCGCCCGAAATCCACGCGTAAGGGGTCCCGCCCGGCAGTTCCGCCTTTCGCACGGCTTCGAGCACCGCTGAGCCGACGCTGCCAGAGCCGCGCACCACCCAGTGCAGCTCCACCGTCCCCTGCGTATCGAAGACCTGCCGGTCTTCGCGATCACCGATCTCGACGTAGACCACCGCTCGCGTTCCGGCGGGCAGGGCCTCGACGATCGCGCCGATCGCCGGGATCGCGGTCTCGTCGCCGACCAGTAGCTGCCAGTTCGTGTCCGAGGGCACGTTGTAGAGCCCGTGTGGCCCGAGGAAGGCGACCCGGTCTCCTTCCGAAGCGGTCGCGGCCCACGCCGAAGCGGGGCCTTCGTCGCCGTGCAGCACGAAGTCGATGTCGACCTCCTGCACCGACGGCCGCAGCGCGCGCACGGTGTAGGTACGCATCGGCGGGCGGACGTCGTCGGGCATCGCGAGGTAGGTCTTGTACCAGGAGTACACCTCGTCGCCGCCCAGCGGCGCGGGCAGCACCGGTTCCGGCTGGCCGGGCTGCGGGAAGAACACCTTCAGGTACTGGTCGGGTGCCTGGTCTTCCAGCGACGCCCCCGAGAAGGTCACCCTGCTCATGTGCGGGGTGAGCCGTCGGACACCGGTCACCTTCGCCTCGATGTAGCTCATTAGGCGAGGCTAACCTAAAAAAGTCCGCCCGAGTCAGCGTCGTCATCGGGATCACGCTGCCATCGGTATTTTCGCAGGTCGACGCGCTGGCCAGTGGCCAGGACGCCCTCCGCGCGCAGCCGTTGCAGCTGCTCGTCGAGCAGATGCGGAGCCGGTGTCCCATCGGCGCGCAGAATACGGTGCCAGGGGAGGTCCTGGCCGTCCTCGCTGAGGATCCGCCCGATCAACCGTGGTGACGGGGCTCCCGAAACCGACGCTATATCCCCATAAGTCGCGACCGAGCCGGCGGGCACGCTCGCGATGACCTCGCGCACCCGCTCGTGCAGTTCGTCATCCATGGGACCACTTTGCCGTGCCGCTGCGAGGTTGTGTCGGCGGGGCGTGGTTCCATCGTGGGCGTGAACGGGCGGCGAACAGCGGCAGGAACCGACGCGCGGCTGGTCCGCACGCCGGTCACCGGCACGCCGTCGTTCCAGTGGGATTCCAGCGCCCGCCGTCTGTTGGCTGCTCCGGACGGCTTCCGCAGGGTTCTCGGCGGCCCGGGTACGGGCAAGACGGCCTTGCTGGCGTCGGCGGCGTCGCGGCGCATCGCCGAGGGCGCAGACCCGGAGAGCGTGCTCATCCTGACCACCTCACGCAAGGCCGCCGAGGCCCTCCGCGCCGACATCACCCACCGTCTCACCACCGATCCGGAAGAGGATCCGCTGCCCCGCACGATCCGCGAGCCGCTCGTGCGCACGGTGCACTCGTACGCGTACGCGCTGTTGCGGATGGAGGCGCAGGCCGACGAACTCCCGCCGCCGCGCCTGCTGGCCGGAGCGGAGCAAGACGTCGTCGTCCGAGACCTGCTCGCGGGTGACCTCGAAGCGGGCGCGCTCGACTGGCCGGAACAGTTGCGGCCAGCGCTGAACGTGCCCGGTTTCGCGGAGGAACTGCGAGACCTTCTCCTCCGCGCCGCCGAACGAGGGCTCGGCCCGGAGGATCTTGCCGAACTCGGCAGGCGTCGCGGCCGTGACGAGTGGATCGCGGCCGGGCATTTCTGGAGCCAGTACGAAGAGGTCACGCTGTTGCAGGGCGCGGGCGGCAACGCGCTGGGCGTGGCGAGCGCTCCGGCGCTGGACGCGGCGGAACTCGTCACTTCCGCGCTGCTGGCGCTGGAGGACGACCCCGAACTGCGCGAACGCGAGCAGCGCCGGGTCCGGCATCTGTTCGTCGACGACGCCCAGCATCTCGACCCGTTGCAGACGCAGCTCGTCAGGCTCATCGGGCACGCGGCCGACGAGTTCGTCGTCGCGGGTGACCCGGATCAGTCCGTGTTCTCCTTCCGTGGCGCGGATCCCCGGCTGTTCGCCGACGCGGACGACGACGGCGAGCGCACGGTCCTGCTGACCACCGCGCACCGGCTCGCCCCGGTGATCCGCACGGCCGTCACGAAACTCGGCTCCGTGCTGCCGGGTTCGTCGCCACAGCGCAAACTCGTCGACGCGCCGGACGCCGAGGGTGGTGCTGTCCGCGTCCGGCTGATGCCGACTCCGGCGTCCGAGGCGAGCTGGATCGCCGATCAGCTCCGCCGCGCGCATCTCGTCGACGGCGTCCCGTGGTCGGAGATGGCGGTGCTCGTCCGGTCGCCAGCCCGTACTTTCCTTGTCCTGCAACGTGCTCTGCGGGCCGCCGGAGTCCCGATCGGTTCGGCCACCGAGGAACTGCCGCTCGCGAAACAACCCGCCGTCCGGCCGTTGCTGGCGATGCTGCGGCTCGCCGCCGATCCGGAACTGCTCGACGTCGACCTCGCTGAGATGTTGCTATCCTCGCCGTTGGGTGGTGCGGATCCGCTGGCCCTGCGGCGGCTGCGTCGCGGTTTGCGCAGGCTGGAACTCGCGGGCGGTGGACAGCGATCCAGCGACGAGCTGCTGGTGGAAGCCTTGCGCGCCAACGACGTTCTCACTGGCCTGGCCGAGGCGGAGGCGCTGCCGATGCGCCGGATCGGTGGCCTGCTCCACGCGGCGCATCAAGCCGTCGTGCGTGGCGAAGGCGTCGAGCAGGTGCTGTGGGAGCTGTGGCAGTCCAGCGCGCTGGAGCAGCGCTTCCTGCGTTTGGTCGACCGCGGTGGTTCCCTTGGCTCGCAGGCGGATCGGGATCTCGACGCGATCGTCGCGCTCTTCGACGGGGCCGGTCGCTATGTCGACAGGTTGCCGAGGGCGAGTGTCGCCTCGTTCGCGGATTACCTGTCGTCGCAGAACATCGCCGGTGGCACGCTGGCGCCCGCGGCCATCAAGAGCGACGGCGTCTCGTTGCTCACCGCGCACGCGTCCGCCGGTCGCGAGTGGACGGTCGTGGCGATCGCCGGTGTTCAGGAGGGCAGCTGGCCGGACCTGCGGCTGCGTGGTTCCGTGCTCGGCGTCGAGCGGCTGGTCGACCTCATGTCCGGCGTCGACGACGAAAAGGTGTCCGCCACCGCGCCGATCCTCGCCGAAGAGCGACGGCTTTTCTACCTCGCCGCGAGCCGCGCGCGGAAGACGTTGCTGGTCAGCGCGGTCGCGGGGGAGGACGAGCAGCCCTCGCGGTTCATCGACGATCTGGAGGAGAACGGCGCGGACGACGGCGGCCTCGACTCGCGGATGAAACCGGCGGGCCGTTCGCTGGTGCTCGCCGAACTCGTCGGTGAACTGCGCGAGGTGGTTTGCGATGAGGCGAGCGAGCCCGAAAGACGGCAGCGGGCGGCACGTCAGCTCGCCAAACTGGCCGCCGCCGGGGTGCCGGGCGCGCATCCGGGCACCTGGTACGGCCTGCTGGAACCTTCCACCAGTGAACCCGTGCACGGGGCGGGTGATCTCATCCGCATCTCACCGTCCACTGTGGAGGTTCTGGTCAAATGCCCGCTGCGGTGGCTGATCGAACGTCACGGCGGCAGTGACCCGGCGCAACTCGCGGCCGTCACCGGAACCCTGGTGCACGGGCTCGCGCAGGCGGTCGCGGGCGGCAGCAGCGACGAGCAGATCCGCGCGGCGCTGGACGAGGCGTGGGTGCGGGTGGACGCGGGGGCGCCGTGGTTCTCGCGCCGCGAGCGGTCACGGGTCGAGCAGATGCTGCGGAACTTCATTTCCTGGCTGGAAACCAGCCGGAAGGAACTGATCGAGGCGGGGGTCGAGCAGGACATCGAAGTCGAGCTGCCGGTCGGCGAAGGCGACCTCCGCGTGCTCCTGCGCGGCCGCGTCGACCGCGTGGAGATGGACAAGGACGGCCGTCCGGTCGTCATCGACATCAAGACCGGCAAGGTCCCGATCTCCGCCTCCGACGCCGAACAACATCCGCAGCTGGCCGCGTACCAGCTCGCCGTGCTGCTCGGCGCGGTCGAGGGCGGTTCGAAACCCGGTGGCGCGCGGCTGGTCTACGTCGCGAAGTCCAACAACAAGACCGGATCCACCCAGCGTGAGCAGGCGCCGCTGGACGAGGACGGCGGCAAGCAGTGGCTCGAACTGGTGCGTTCGGCGGCCGGATCCGCCGCGGGCCCGGAGTACGGGGTCACCGAGAACCCGGACTGTGATCGTTGTCCGGCAAGGGGTTGCTGCCCGCTGCGGCCCGAGGGCAGGCAGGTGACCGGCCCTTGATCTCCGAACTCCAGCGCCGTCAGGTCGAACCGGCCGAGATCGCCTGCGCGCTCGGCCTGCACAGCCCGACCGACGAGCAGGCCGAGGTCATCGCCGCCCCCATCGAGCCGTCGCTGGTGGTGGCGGGTGCCGGCGCGGGCAAGACCGAAACGATGGCCGCACGCGTGGTGTGGTTGGTGGCCAACAGCATCGTGCCACCGGAACGTGTCCTCGGCCTGACCTTCACCCGCAAAGCCGCCCGCCAGCTCGGCGAACGCGTCCGCACCCGGCTGCGCCGCCTCGTCGGATCGGGGTTGCTCGACAGGATCGACCCGACCGGCGACCTCCGCATGACGGTGACCGCCGAGGAGCCGACGGTGCTCACCTATCACGCGTACGCCGGACGGCTGCTGTCCGAACACGGCCTGCGGTTGCCGGTCCAGCCAGGGGTGCGGCTGCTTTCGGAGACGTCTTCGTGGCAGTTCTCGCATCGCGTGGTGTCCACTTGGGACAATGACCTCGACACCGATCGCGTGCCCTCCACGGTGACGGCGCAGCTGCTGGCGCTGGCCGGGGAACTCGGTGAGCACCTGGTCGAAACCGAACGGCTGGCGCAGTACACGTCGTGGCTGTGCGAGGTCATCGAGAACGCGCCGCGGGCAAAGGGGCAACGCGCGGCGCTGCCGCAGAAACTCGCCGAAGTCATGACGGCACAACGGTTCCGGCTCGCTCTCCTGCCTTTGGTCGAGGCGTATCACGCGCGCAAGCGGGCCGAGGGCGCACTCGACTTCGCCGACCAGATGTCGCTGGCCGCGCAGCTCGCCAGCAGCTATCCGGCGGTGGTCGCGGGGGAACGCGAGCGCTATGGCGCGGTGCTTCTCGACGAGTACCAGGACACCGGCCACGCTCAGCGGATCCTACTGCGGTCGCTGTTCGGCGGCGTCGAACATCCGCCGATGCCGGTGACGGCGGTGGGCGACCCGGCGCAGGCCATCTACGGCTGGCGCGGCGCCAGCGCGGCGAACCTGCCGCGGTTCACCACGGACTTCCCGCGAGACAACGGCGAACGGCTCGTCCCGGCACTGGATTTCGGGCTGCTGACCAGTTTCCGCAACCCTCCCGAGGTACTGGAGCTCGCGAACGCGATCTCGGAACCGTTGCGGGAGCGCGGTCTCGGTGTCGCGCGGCTTCGTGCGCTGGAAGGCGCGGGCACGGCCGACATCGCCTCCGCGTTGCTGCCGGACATTCGCGCCGAACGCGAGTGGGTGGCCGACGCGGTGGCGAAGCGCTGGTTCGAAACGGTGGAGGAGACCGGAAAGCCGCCGACCGCCGCGGTGCTGGTGCGACGCCGCGCCGACATGGCGCCGATCGCGGCCGAAATGCGGGCCCGTGGGCTTCCGGTGGAGGTCGTCGGCCTCGGCGGTCTGCTCGACGAACCCGAGGTCGCGGACCTGGTCAGCACGTTGCGGGTGCTCGCCGATCCGCTCGCGGGCAGCGCCGCCGCGCGGTTGCTGACCGGGGCGCGCTGGCGGATCGCGGCGGCCGACCTCGCGGCGTTGTGGCGCCGCGCGGGTGAACTCTCCTCGCCGGTGCCACCTTCGGAAAAGTCCGATGTGGACGAACCGGTATTGGTGACCGAACGGGTCGAACAGGCCGGGCTCGCCGACGCGATCGACGACCCCGGTACCGCGGACCGGTATTCGCCCGAGGGATACCGGCGGATCCGCCGCGTGGGGGGCGAGCTTTCGGCGTTGCGCCGCCGCCTCGACCAGTCGCTGCCCGAACTCGTCGCCGACGTGGAACGCACCATGCTGCTCGACGTCGAATCGCTGGCCCGTCCCGGGCCCGCCGGGCGCGCGCACCTGGACGCTTTCGCCGACGTCGTCACGGATTTCGCCGAGACCTCGCCGACGGCCACCCTTTTGTCCTTTGTGGACTATCTGAACACCGCCGCGCACGCGGAGGACGGGCTCACCCCCGGCGAGGTGGAGGTCGTCCCGGACCGGGTCCAGGTGCTGACCGTGCACTCGGCCAAGGGGCTGGAATGGCGCATCGTCGCGGTTCCGCACCTGGTCAAGGAGGTCTTCCCGGGAAGGCGGCGCTCGTCGTCGTGGCTGCGGACGTCGACCTCGCTTCCGGCCGCGCTGCGCGGGGACTCGGAAGACCTGCCGGAGCTGCGGGTGTCCGAAGGCTTTGACCGCAAGGAAGTCCAGGAAGCGCTGGAACTGCACGAAGAAGGTTTCGTGGCGCGGGAGGCGGATGAGGAGCGGCGGCTCTGTTATGTCGCGCTGACTCGCTCCGAGCACACACTGCTGGTTTCCGGGCACTGGTGGAACGAGAGCAGCGCGCGGCCGAAAGGGCCGTCGGAGTTCCTGCTCGAAATCGGTGAGGTGATGCGGGGGAACTCGGTCGGCCGCATCGAGCACTGGGCCGACGAGCCCGAGGCCGACGGAGACAACCCGCTGGTCGCCGATTCACGCAAGGCGCGGTGGCCGGTCGATCCGCTGTGGCCGCGGCGCGAGGGCGTCACCAACGGCGTCGATCTGGTGCTCGGTGCCATGGAAGACGCCGAGGAAGGTGCCTCCGAGGAGGAGGACGATCCGGACGGCTGGATCTCCGACACCAAGGTACTGCTGGAAGAACGCGCGCAGGCGCAGAACCGGGTCCAGCAGGTCGTGCTGCCGCCGCATCTTTCGGTGAGTCAGCTGGTGGAGCTGTCGGCCGATCCTGCCGCGCTGGCCAAACGGCTGCGACGGCCGCTTCCCGTGCGCCCCAATACTTACGCGCGCCGGGGGACGGCGTTCCACGGTTGGCTGGAGCAGCGGTTCGGCGGTGAGCAGCTGCTGGAGATCGACGACCTGCCGGGCGCGGCGGACGTCGACGAGGCGCCCGATTCCGAGCTGGAGGCGTTGCAGACGGCGTTCGAGAAGAGCGAGTGGGCGAACCGGGTGCCGCACGCGGTCGAGGTCCCGTTCTCGGCCGACGTCGTGGGGGTGACGCTGCGCGGGCGGATGGACGCGGTGTTCGCCGATCCCGACGGCGGCTGGACCGTCGTCGACTGGAAGACCGGTGCCGTGCCGGAGAAGGAGCGGCTCGCGCCGCTGGCCGTGCAGCTGGCGGCGTACCGGCTGGCGTGGGCGGCCTTGAGGAAGATCCCCGTGGAGAAGGTGCGGGCGGCGTTCCACTACGTGAAACACGACAAGACCGTCCGCCCGGCGGACCTGCTGGACGCCGAAGGCCTGCGAGACCTCTTACGACGCGTCCCGACGATCTAGCGTTTCGGCACCTACTTGCGATAGTCGCGCGCGCAACTATCGCAAGTAGGTGCCGAAACGCAGGGGTCGTCAGGCGCGGTCGCGCACCTTCAGGGCCCAGGTCACGAGTGGGATCTGGAGGGGGACGCGGGCCCAGAAGGCCGCCCGTAAGACCTTCGGGGCCTTCCGGCGGTCGGCGTCGGCGGCCATCTTCACGTTCCCCGGCAGGACCACGACGAACAGCAGCGCGGCCGCCAGCCCGCCGAGCCGTCGCGTCTTCGGAGCGGCGACCGCGGCGGCGACCCCCAGCTCGGCGACACCGGAGCCGTAGGTCCACGCCCGCGGCGAGCCCGGGAGCTGCTTCGGGATGATCGCGTCGAAGGGCTTCGGCTGGACGAAGTGCAGGACACCGGCCGCACCGAGCAGGCCGGCGAGGAAGTATGCGGGCCGCTGGGACGGCTGGGAATCCGAGGACATGCCCTGAGCTTCGCATACCGCGCTGAACGTAAGGCTCGTCGGCTATCCTCCCGACCGTGAGTGACGCGGACCAGGCCGGAGCCTGTGCATGAGGGTTCTCAAGCGTTTCCCGGTCAGGCTGAGCGACCGCCCGGACCATGAGCTCGTCGGCGTGATCCGGATGCCGGAACTGACCGTCAGCCCGCTGCGGTCGATCCTGAAGCGGATCATCGGCGCGATGCTCGCCCTGCTGGCGACCGTGCTGATCGTCTACCTCGACCGGGACGGCTATCGCGACGCCAACGGCGACGGGCTCAGCTTCCTCGACAGCCTCTACTACGCGACAGTGTCGCTGTCGACCACGGGCTACGGTGACATCGCGCCCGCGACGTCGTCGGCGAGGCTGATCAACGTCCTGGTGATCACCCCGCTGCGGGTGCTCTTCCTCATCGTCCTGGTCGGTACCACACTCGAAGTGCTCACCGAGCGCTCCCGCCAGGCTTTCAAGATCCAAAAGTGGAGGACGAAGGTGCGTGACCACACGGTCGTCGTCGGATTCGGCACGAAGGGCCGGTCTGCGGTCAACGCGCTGCTCGGGGACGAGAACGTCGAACCCGACCACATCGTCGTCGTCGACACCGACCAGCAAGCCCTCGAAGCGGCCACCGCGCTCGGCCTGGTGGTCGTGCACGGTTCGGCCACCCGTGCCGACGTGCTGCGCGTCGCCGGGGTACAGCGGGCCAAGGCCGTGGTCGTCGCCCCGAACCGGGACGACACCGCGGTGCTGGTCACGCTGACCGCGCGCGAGCTGGCACCGAAGGCGCACATCGTGGCTTCTGTGCGTGAAACGGAGAACGTCCACCTGCTCAAGCAGTCGGGTGCGAACCAGGTCGTGGTGTCGAGCGAGACCGCCGGGCGCCTGCTCGGCATGGCGACGTCGACGCCGCTGGTGGTCGACATGGTCGAGGACCTGCTCACCCCCGAGTCCGGCCTCGCGATCGCCGAACGCCCGGTGGAGCCGTCGGAAGAGGGCGGTTCGCCGCGGCATCTGCCGGACATCGTGCTGGGTGTCGTCCGCGACGGCGTCCTGTACCGCGTGGACGCCCCGCAGGCGGACGCGATCGAGCCGGGCGACAGGCTGCTGTACATCCGCAAGGTGACGTCCGCGGAGACGATCGAGCGGTAGCGGGGGACCTTTGGTATCACCGGCCCCCGGACAAGTGGGCTCCGGTGTTCTGCCGCTGGTATCACCGGCCCCCGGACAAGGGCTCGCTGTGTTTTGCCGCCGTGTTCTGGAAGCATGGCGTTCGTGCGCAAGCGATCGGACCCCGCCAGAGGGCTCACCCCGGGATGGAACTCCCTGGCGGTGGCGGCCGGTGCCGGTCTGCTGGTGATCTTCCTTGCCTGGTTCGCCGGGCCGGGGTTGTTCGGCATCAGGAGCGAGACCCAGGGGACGACCGTCCAGGCCGAGGTCGTCCAGCCCGCACCCTGCGCGGCGGGCGGGGCCACCGAGACCGTCAAATTCGAATTCGGCGGTAAGCCGATGGAGGCATCGCTCAACGGCTGCGGGCACGGCAAGGGGGAGCGGCTCGAGGTCGTCGTCCCCGACGGCGCTTCCGGCGATGCCGTCTCGGTGCACGCGGCCGACTCGGCGGCGGGGGCCAGCGACGCGCGACGACCGGTCGGACTGGCTCTGCTGGTGTTCAGCTGCTTCGCCGGTGGGATGTACGTCTATCTCGTGGTACGCGGGCCGCGTCGGCTGGCGACGGCCTGACCGGGGCGCGTGAAGGCCGCACCAGCCATCGCGGGTGTCGCGAAAGCCACTTTCGGGACATCAGACGTCCCGAAAGTGGCTTTCGCGACACGGCAGCCGGGCAATCATGGGCCGAACCTGCGATCAATCGCACCCCGGAGCCCAGTAGGTACCTAAGACACTCTTGGCCCTGCCTGTCCTCACCACTCACGAGCCCGGTGACCGGAGGGACCGGGCAACCAGGTGACGAATCGCGAAAGGGTGGGTCAGGAGACAGCGTTCGCGGGGGCGGAGAAGGTGTTGCAGTCGGCGACCCGGTTGTTGCTCGCGCCCGCCCGCCACCAGGACGCGTAATGCGCGTTCGTCCCGTGGTCCTGGCTGCGTGAGGTGTTGTCGCCCCGGGTCTCCTGGTCGTTCCATGCCTTGTTGTACATGTCCCGGCTGACCGTGCCGCCCTGGTCGACGTGCGCGCCGAGGAACATCCCGGAGAAGCACTGCGCCTGTAGTTCCTTGCGCCGCGACATCTCCAGCCCGGCGGGGCTGTTCTGGCCCGTTTCGTAGATCTTCTGCCAGGCCGCGTCCATCAGTCCGGCGACCTCCTGGACGTGGTGCCCGTACTCGTGCGCGAAAAGGGCGAGGTAGACGCCGGGGTTGTTGCCGTACTGGTCGGTCTGAAGACCCCGGAACGGCACATAGAGGTTGTTCTCGCAGTAGTACGCCGCCGTCGCGATGCCCACCTGGATCGTGCCGCATTCGGTTTCGAAGCTGGCGCCGGTCGGGAAGTGCAGGGCGGGCGGGGTGAACGGCAGGCGATAGGCCTCGAGGAACGGGCCCCACGCGTTGTCGAGGCACTTGCCCGCCGCGGTGAAGAACGCCTCGGCGGCCTGCTGGCTGCTCTGCCACTGCGGCAGCGAGCAGACACGGTTCTGCAAACCCGCGTTGGGATCCTGGAGAATCGGGTGATCACCCAGCTTGAGGACCTTTTGCGGCCCGCTCGACGACGAAGGCGCCCTGGACGACGAGCTCGGGAACGGGTCCGGAGAGGACGAGGGTGACGACGACCCGCTCGGCGGCAGGGCCGCCGGGGAAGTCGGGTTCGGCAGGGTCTGGTAGCCCGCGTTCGCTACGGGATCCTTGCCGTCACGATTGAGTGAAACGATCGCGACCAGGCCCAGGACCAGCACGGCGACCGCGCCGAGGCAGATGCCGACGATCGCGCCGACGGACCGGCGTGGTGGCGGCGGCGGGAATTGGTGCGGAGCACCGTGATGCCACTGGGCAGGGGGCTGGCCGTGCACCGGCGGTGGCTGGACGGCGCCGCGTGGCGGCCACTGGCCGTGGGGCGGTTGCGTCATCAAGTCGGTCCCGGTGGTTCTAGGGGCGAACCGGGGGTACCCGGCCCGATAGTTCAGCATAACGAGCTAACGGCTTCCTCTCCCACTGCTCGGCAGCAGAGGGTATCCAGCGTGAGCCGAACGGTCACCCATCAGTGTCGTCCCCCCAGCTCTGGCTGGGTGTCGGACCCTCTGGAAGAGTGTGCGTAAGCAACGCGAACGGGTAAGGGGCTGTCGCATGACGGAGACCGGCGGACCGTCCGGGCCGGAAGGTACCGAGAGGCCGAAGCCGCAGGCGGACGCACCGACGCCGCCGCAGGGTGAAGTGCCGCCGCCACCGGCGCCGGAGCAGCAGTGGCAGTCCCCGTCGGGGGCGACCCCGCCGCCACTGCCGTCCTATCAACCACCACAGCAGCAGGTCCCGAACTGGAAGGTCGGCCTCGGCAGGCCCGGGGTCATTCCGCTGCGCCCGCTGAACCTGACCGACATCCTCGACGGCGCGGTCACGGCCATGCGCAAGTACTGGCGGATGGTCTTCGGCGCCGCCGCGGTGACCGCTGTGCTCACCGCGGCCATCAACCTGGTCGGGTTGCTGCTGGTCGACACCACCGGCGACCTCGAACAGGTCCGCGATCTCGGCCCCGCGGCCACCGATCAGGAACTGATGAACCAGATGCTCGGCCTGCTGGGCGGGACACTGGCGTCGTCGTTCATCACCCTCGTCGCCACCCTGCTCGGGACGACCATCCTCACCGGATTCCTGACCGTCCTGATGGGCAAGGCCGTCCTCGGCAAGCCGGTCACCTTCAAGGAAGCCCTGAAGGAGGCGACGCCCCGGCTGCTGCCGCTGCTCGGGCTGACCGTGCTCTACACGCTGGCGATCCTGGTCGGGGCGATCTTCTGCCTGCTGCCGGCGATCATCCCCTACACCTTCTGGGCACTGGCCAGTCCGGCGTTCATCCTCGAACGCGGCACCGTGATGGAGGCGTTCCGCCGTTCGGTGAAGCTGGTCTCGGGGATGTTCTGGCGGGTCTTCGGGATCCTGCTGCTGGCCTACGTGATCTCGTCGTTCCTGGCGTCGATCATCACGCTGCCGTTCAGCTTCGGCGCGTTCCTGTCGATCTTCGGCAATCTGGACCAGATGTACATCCCTTCGACCGGTGACCTGATCCTCCAGTCGGTGGGCACGGTGATCGCGCAGACCATCGTCGGGCCGTTCACCGCGCTGGTCACCGTGATCCTCTACATCGACCAGCGGATGCGCCGCGAAGGCATGGACATCGAACTGGCCCGCGCGGCCGGGATCGCGACGCCGCCCCCGCCGCAGGCATGGTGACGCGCTTCCTCACCGAGGTCCCGGTCGACATCGACCGGGACACCGCCCGGCTGCGCGCCATCGAGGAACTCGCGGATCCGACCTACCAGGCCGCGAGACCGAGCTGGTTGTCCGAAGCGTTCACCTGGCTGGTCGAGCGGGTGCTGCGCTTCCTGGACACCGTCAACGGCGCCGTACCCGGCGGGATCTTCGCGGTCGTGCTGCTCGTCGTCGTGCTGATCGTGCTGGTGGTGGTGATCCGGCTGCGGTCCGGCCCCTTGGCGACGGCGGCCAAGGGCGCCAGGGCCGTGTTCGCCGGACAGCGCAAGGCTTCCGGCGAACACCGGAAGGCGGCCGAGGACGCCGCGTCGCGAGGCGACTTCGACGAAGCCGTCCGTGAGATCTTCCGTGCCGTGGTGCGGTCTTTGGAGGAGCGGGCGCTGCTGGACGAGAAATCCGGCCGGACCGCCGACGAGGCCGCCGTCGAAGCCGGACGACTGCTCCCGGACGTCGCCGACGCGCTGAGCGCCGGTGCCCGATTGTTCGACGACGTCCACTATGGAGGAATCCCGGCCAGTGAGGCGGGCTACCGTTCACTGTCCGAATTGGACGAACGCTGCCGCCGCGCGAGGCCCGTCGCACTGGCGGCCGGATGACCTCCGTTTCGCCCGACGCCCGCCGGATCTGGCGCGGGATAAGGCTCCCGCTCGCGGTCGTCCTCCTGATCGTGCTGACCGGTACGCTGCTCGTCCTCTTCCGCGGTGAGCAGACCACCGGCTCGCTCGACCCTGGTTCGTACGAGCCCGGCGGAAGCCGTGCGCTGGCCGCCTTGCTGGAACGGGAAGGCGTCAAGATCACCCCGGTGCGCACGGCGGCCGAGGCCAAGGACTTCGCGGAGGGCGCGACCGTCCTGATCACCCAGCCCGGCTACGTGCCCAAGAGTACGTTCACGGAACTCCGGCGGATCTCCCCGCATATCGTGCTGGTGCAGCCGAGCCCGAGCACGGTCGACGAGATGCTTCCCGGCGTGCGGGTGAACGGTCAGCTCGAAACGGAGACTCGCCAGCCCGACTGTCCGGCCGCGGATCCCGTCGCGGCCGGTGGCGCGACCATGGGCGGCCTGAAGTACACGGCCACGCAGCCGAGGGCGCAGGAATGCTACGGCGGCTCGTACCTCGAAGTACCCGGTCCACAAGGGACGGTCAGCGTACTCGGTGCCCCCGAGCCGCTGTCCAACGAATGGCTGGCCGACGAGGGCAACGCGGCACTGACGATGCGGATGCTCGGAAAGCACGAGCGGCTGGTCTGGTACCTGCCGACGCCTGCCGATCCGTCGCTGGAGAACGAGAAGAAACCGCTGTCCGAACTGATCCCGGCGGGCTGGTCGTACGCCGCGTTGCAGGCCGGTATCGCGGTGGTGCTGCTGGCGCTGTGGCGCTCCAGGAGACTCGGGCCGGTGGTGACCGAGCCGATCCCGGTCGTGGTGCGCGCGGCCGAGGCCACCGAGGGACGGGCTCGGTTGTATCGCAAGGCGAGGGCCGCCGCACACGCCGGGGAGACCCTGCGTGAGGCGGCCCGCGCGCGGCTCCGGCCGTTGCTGGGGCTGCCCCGCGACGCCGAACCCGCGGCGCTGGTGGAATCCGTCGCCGCGCGGACCGGCCGTGCTCCGGGCGAGATCGGCGCGCTGCTGTATGGGGACCCGCCCGCCGACGACACCGCGTTGGTGCGGCTGGCGGACGGACTCGATGTCGTGGAACGAGAGGTGGAGCGGTCTTGAGTACCGAACAGACCGAACAGTCCGGTGTGGACAGTGCGGCCGAAGCGCGGGCGGCGCTGATCGCCCTGCGCGCCGAGGTCGGGAAAGCCGTGGTGGGCAACGACGCGGCCGTCACCGGACTCATCATCGCGTTGCTGTGCCGGGGACACGTGCTGCTCGAAGGCGTACCGGGCGTGGCGAAGACCTTGCTGGTGCGGGCCTTGGCCGCGGCGCTGGACCTGGAAACGACCCGGGTGCAGTTCACCCCGGACCTCATGCCGGGCGACATCACCGGCTCGATCGTCTACGACGCGCACAGCGGTGAGTTCTCCTTCCGCGAGGGGCCGGTGTTCACGAACCTGTTGCTGGCGGACGAGATCAACCGAACCCCGCCGAAGACGCAGTCGTCACTTTTGGAGGCGATGGAGGAGCGTCAGGTCTCCAGTGACGGCAAGACCCGGCCGCTGCCCGATCCGTTCATCGTCATCGCGACGCAGAACCCGGTCGAATACGAAGGCACGTACCCGCTTCCCGAGGCGCAGCTGGACCGGTTCCTGCTGAAGCTGACCATGCCGACACCGTCCCGTGAGGACGAGTTCGGCATTCTTTCCCGGCACGCGCAGGGTTTCGACCCGCGGAACCTGGTCGCGGCCGGAATCAAACCGGTCGCCGGGATCACCGAACTCGACGCGGCGCGGCGTGCCGTTTCGGGGGTCACCGTGCGGCCCGAGGTGCTCGCCTACATCGTCGACGTCTGCCGGGCGACGCGGGCGTTGCCGTCCGTGCGCATCGGTGTCTCGCCGCGCGGCGCGACCGCGCTGCTGGCCGCGACGCGGGCGTGGGCGTGGCTCGCCGGCCGCGACTACGCCACCCCGGACGACGTCAAAGCCTTGGCACGGCCGTCTTTGCGGCACCGGCTCGATCTGCGGCCCGAGGCCGAACTCGAAGGCGTGACCGCCGACGGTGTGCTGGACCGCGTCCTCGCGTCCGTGCCCGTTCCACGCTGATGGCCGTCACCGGGCGGCTCGGGCTGCTGGCGCTCCTCGCGGCGCCGGTGGTCGGCTTGCTGCTGCCCTCTTGGGCCGGGATCGGGCTGGCCGCCGCGGTGCTCTTTCTGTTGGTGGCGCTGGATCTTCTGCTCGCAGGGAGCGTGCGGCGGCTGCGGTTCGCACGGTCCGGTGCGACGTCCGTGCGGCTGGGGGAAGCCTGCGAGGTCACGCTGACCGTGGCCAATCCCGGTGGCCGTCCGGTGCGCGCGTGGCTCCGGGACGCCTGGCCGCCCAGCGCCGGTGCCGACGACAGGCACCGGCTTTCCTTGCCGGCGGGCGAACGCCGCATCGTGACCACCCACCTCCTGCCGACCCGGCGAGGCGACCGGCGGGCGGCCAGGATCACCGTCCGGTCGACCGGGCCGCTGGGTCTCGCGGCGCGGCAAGGTTCGCACGACGTGCCGTGGACCGTGCGGGCGCTGCCGCCGTTCCACAGCCGCAAGCATCTGCCGTCCCGGCTGGCCCGCTTGCAGCAGCTCGACGGCCGCAACGCGGTGCTGATCCGGGGCCAGGGCACGGAATTCGACTCCTTGCGCGAGTACGTGATCGGCGACGACGTCCGGTCGATCGACTGGCGTGCTTCGGCCCGCGCGTCCGACGTCATGGTGCGGACCTGGCGGCCCGAACGCGACCGGCACGTGGTGCTGGTCCTCGACACGGGCCGTGTCTCGGCGGGCCGGGTCGGGGACGCGCCGCGGCTCGACGCGGCGATGGACGCGGCGCTGCTGCTGGCCGTGCTGGCGGCGCGGGCGGGTGACCGCGTCGACCTCCTGGCCTACGACCGTCAGGTGCACGCGGCCGTCCAGGGTTCGACGGATCTGCTGCCCTCCCTGGTGAACGCGATGGCGCCGCTGGAGCCGTCGTTGATCGAGACCGACGCGCGCGGGATGGTCGCGGAGGTGCTGCGGCGGACCAGGCGGCGCGCGCTGGTCGTCCTGCTGACCGGACTGGATGCGGCACCGCTGGAAGAAGGCCTGTTCCCGGTGCTGTCCAAGCTGACCTCGCGGCATCAGCTGGTGATCGCTTCGGTGGCGGACCCGCGGGTCGCCGAGATGGCGGCTGGCCGCGGCGACGCGGAAGCCGTCTACGACGCGGCCGCGGCCGAGCGCGTGCTGGCGGAACGGCGCCAGGTCACCGCGCGGCTGGCGCGGCACGGGGTCGAGGTCGTCGACGCCGTGCCCGAAGACCTGCCGCCGCGGCTGGCCGACCGGTATCTCGCGCTGAAGGCCGCCGGGCGGCTGTGATGTCGAAACTCCGCTAGCGGTGGCTCGACCGGCATTGCGCGGAGATCGTCCCCTAGTGTCGCGCGTCTGATGTTCGTTGACGGGTGGCGTGGGGCAGGATTTCGTCGGCGGTCTTGGTCCAGGTGAACGGGTGGCAGCGGTTGTTCCAGCCGTCGATGAAGGCGCGGATCGCGGTGACG
>NZ_JADNQM010000075.1:0-15052 GCF_046269425.1 Amycolatopsis sp. cmx-11-12
AACCAACGTCTCCACTCAGGACTCGGTTACAAGACCCCCAGCGAGGTCTACACCGAGTACCTAAACCGGCAGCAAGCAGCGTAGGTCAAGCCACCAAGCAGCTGTCCGGGAAGATCGAGGCCCCTCAGTCAAACGACCGGTGTATTCGGGTTGAGGGAAATTACGTGCGTTCGGCACGAGACGGCGGACGAAGGTGATCTCGAAGGCGTCCATGTCGGGTTTCCGGCGCATGGTCGAGTGTTTGTGGCCGGCGCCGGTCGTGTCGAGGCTCATGGTCGCCATTCGGGTTTCGAGTCCTCAGCGTTCCCACGCCGGACACCATGCCAGTCATCAGACGCGCTTCCATGATCAGGAGTCACACCAAACGTTTACAGTTCTTCATCAGTCGCGAACGAGGCGGTCATTACTGGTCAGCGGGTTGATGCTCGGAGGCTGTGGTAGCGGTGGGTGCGGCTCATGCTGAATACTGCGGCGATTTGCTCGGTGTTGAGGTGTTCGCGCGGGTTAGGGCCCAGTCGATCGAGGTTGGTAGCGGCGATGGTGTGGTCTTCGTGGGCGTGGTGGCGCGTCTCGGTGAGCCGGGCCAGTCGACGGTGGAGCCAGTATTCTTGCCGACGTAGATTCGTTCGTTCGGGATTCGGTGCTTGCGCAGGGCGTCGATTTGACGTTCAAGACCCTGATCTGTGGTGGACACGCGAGCGTAGCCGAGTTACATCACGCATCGCGCTCTTCCCGGCCTGCCGACTTTCGCTGCGGGGGCGGCGATGTCCGCGCACTGGTCACGCAGTAGGTGCGGCGTAGTCATGTCGTCGTGCTCGACTGGGTCGCCCTCGGCTGCTCGGCCGCCGTGGCGCCGAACGCCAGGCGGCGCCTGGCGTCGAGCTGGATATCCCCGTAGTGCGCCATCTTCGAGGTGGACAGCGGGGTCGAAGGACTCCGCCGGGTACAGCGACATGGCCTTTCGGCCTGGATCGGATCTGCGGGATGCAGTACGCACCCCGGTTGGCCAATATTCGGCCGTCCGAGGCTTCGCAGCGAAACCCGCGGGCGGGTCGGTATCAGGCAGGCCACGGCCGGCACCACGAAGCAGCTCACCGTGCACACGGCGAGCACCGGGTTGGCGCCACAGGTCTCGATCGCCGGGGCGATCAGGGCGAACCGGCCGGTGCCAGACCGTAGGACAGCAGGAAGTCCAACGACGACACACGGGCCAGCTTGTCCGGCGCCACCTCCCGCTGCGTCGCGGTGAACCACGGCACATTGACAACTCGATGCCGAGGCCTGCGACCACGTACGCCGCCACGACCATCTCTGGGTGCACCGGCACCAGCAGGCACAGCGGCGCGAACCCATAGCAGGCGAGGCTCGCGAGCGCGACCCACTGAACGCGCGGTCAGCACCGCGCCGACCGCGTACCCGGTGGTAGTCGCGGCGAGCACCACCTCGGTGCTGTACCGGTCACGGCTCACATATTACCCCGGTCGAGCGTGAAAGACTCCACGAAACCGGAACACGCAGTAGCGGGGCAGTGCCACACTGTCCCGTCAAGCGCGAGTCAACCTAAATGTCTCTCGGCAACACGACATCAATCATTACCTGAGAAAGCTAGCACTACCGACCAATCGCCCCCGCCCCCTCCGGAAATAGTTGGTCGATTAGCGGGAATACTCCATACCACAGCAGTGCGGCCCACCCAATTATGAGCGCAGAAATAACGATGAATCGCACGATCTTTGGGCAGCGCAAACGCCGCCAGACGTAGGCAATCAGACCTAACCCCCTCCTAGCTCAATTGGACGCTCCTGCGCCTTTGATGATGTGCGCACCAAATCGCCCGTCACCACCAGACGTTCATAGTTGTCCCACCTTGGATTACAGGTGGTAAGTACTATCTTAGATTCCGTCGGGACTACACCCGGGCGCCCGGGAACAGGTGCCAGCACCTCAGTCGCACTCGGCGATACGATCTGCGAACTGCTCACACGGTACACATACCAATCACTTCTTCCTTCGATCACGACACTGTCGCCAGCGTGAACCTTATCCAGATCCCAGAACATTCCTACAGATCTGTGGCCGGCAACAGAAAAATTTCCGACTTCCCCTGGCTTTTGCGTTCCTATGTAGTGTCCTGGGCCACGCTTCAAGTGCCCCAGGTCAGTTCCTTCTAAAACCGTCCAATGCATTCCTAAAATCGGTATATAAAGCCGCACTAGTGGCTCACCCTTATTACTTACCGTCTGGCCTTCAGCAGCAGCGCGTGGCGCGGGAATCCCTGGCGCGGGCCCCCTTGACGCGATGGATGGCGACGTCGAGTTGCGAGCACTCTCACCCTGCGACGAGACTCCGTCCCAACTTTGGCTAAGCTGCTGGTCAAGCTGCGCCTGATCTGCAGTCAGCTCACCAACTTTGCCCCAGGTCTCGTACGCAACAAATAGAAGCAAGCTAAGACCTAGACAAATTGCGAACTCGCAGATGACGAGTAGGGTCTTGTACGACTTCACGCAAGTTCCCAACTCAGGCGCGTAAGCAGTGATGCACGCCTGACTGTCACTAGCCGCAGTGTCTCGCGATCAGGCTCGATCCGCGCGAATTTCACGGCTACTTGAGCAAATTACTGGCCACACATAAACCGGTTTCAACCCTCCTGCCGTCACAGGCAGTGAACAGCAGCCCTGCGGGAATCACCTAGCCGCGATCATCCATCTGATACGGCACCCACGTGTCCTCGTAGAACACAGCAGACAACCGCAAAGCAGTCACTACCCAGAACCGGGGTCGCCGATCACACATTCCCAGCGACAACACCTCGAGAAGTTGATATCAATTGATTTGACAAACTTCTCAGTCGCCACGATGCTACGTCGCAGTGCCGAATCATCCCGCATCGCCTACGATATCTACCCTGATCACCACTGAGCCGATAGAGTGTCCGTCGTAGTTGCTGCACACACGCCGCGTCGGACTTTGACTGCGTCCCCTCCCTCGACGCAGCACCTCACGCCACCGATTCGGTTGCACCCGCAGCCCTGGTCGGCACACCCCGTAGCGCGACTGCAAGATCATGCAAGACTCGGGCACCGGTGGCGGCGAGTTCAGCCGCCCGGTACCGTTGATATTCGGGGATAGCACGGTTCACGGATCGCCCCTGCTCTCTATGTAGCTCGTCTTGCAGCTTGCGCCCTTCCGTAAGAACTACGTTTAGCATGGTAAGCAAGGTCCGTCCGATATCGTTGCCGCGAACCGCCAAATCCTCGTTCAGCTGCCTTAGGCTATCGATACGAACAGGGGCGACAGTCTTCTTTTCGGCCGTCTGAGCCAATTTCGGCAAGCGCTCTATTACTCCCCCCGCTGCACGCTGATTCCCCTCGCGGATCACGTTATGAGCCGAGCCGATCGAAATACCCGCACTCTCGGCGAGCTCACGCACTGTGACCTTCGGATTATCGGCTACAATTCTGCGCGCCCGTTCTTTCTTCACATCAGCCGCGGCCGTCGTGGCAGGATGGCGCTTGCCATCACGGCCGACTCGTAACGCATCCGACTCGGAAGGCTCGCTGATTCGGCGGCGAACCGACTCGATTAGACGTTGGCCGATTCCGGTTTCCTCAGAGATGCGCCGGGTTGACAGGTCCGACCGCTGTCGCAAAACCCGCTCCACCGCAGCTTCCTGATCCACTCGCGACAACCGCCGTCCATGACTGCTGTTGGCACGAATCGAGAACAGCATCACCTCGTCCTCGCTCCCATCCAAGAAGCGCACCGCGATCGTGGTACGTCCCTGTAGCCTCGCTGCCGCGAGCCGATGGTTTCCGTCCACAACACACATGGTCGGCCGGTGCACCACAATGGGGGGAGTTGAGGACGCGATCTCGGCAAGCTCTTCAACGTACTCACGTTCCAAGCCAGCGACCCGCGGAGTCCACCCTTCCTGCAGATCATCGATGGGGACTACTTCCACTGGCAATGTAGCGGTTGTGTGAAACGCCACCTCTGCTGCCACGGTGCTACCTCTACGTTAAATGGGTTCGGTTGATGGTATCGCATACGGTAGCCAAGAATTGGCCGGGGTTCAACGTTGCCTCGTCAGTAGCCAGCCTTGGTTACCTTCAACCATGACAATTCAGGCATATTTGTACTTTTCCTAATCCAAACTGGTGATTCTCCAAAGATCCCACAATAAGACGACTGCGTGGAAACTTTCACTCATTTTAGTTTGCGCATATGATCGAAAGATGGTCCACTGTCTCGTGCCTCCCGTTGCTGACGATCGGTTAGCAAGGGAAGTGGGTCGGCGAGCAGACGCGCGCCCAACGAGCACAGGGCAGCAGACCATCGCCGAGCAACACAAGAGAACGTCATAGCCACGCTCGTCGGCTAACAGGATTAACTTAGCGAACACAGTTCGGCGAGCTATTCCTGTTGCTTTGAAAAGGGGTCGCGCCAGATGACCAGTATTCTTCCTCGAGGTATTGCCATGACACCAACTGACGTATCAGTCGAGTTCGGCCGATGACCCGACAAGAGTGGATGTTAAGTTTTGGCAAGTTGTTGCGTAGTACACGTCAAGCTCGTGACCTCTCGATCTCAGCAGTTGCCTCACGAATGTCGCCTCCGGTGTCCATGCAAGCGATCAGCTCCTACGAGCATGGCGAACGCACGTGTTCCCTCCTGCGCTTCTACGAGTTATGCGAAGCACTTGATGCCTCGCCGACCGAATTTCTTTCCGCTATGCCGTACCGCAAAGACGTCCCCAACGCCGTTGAGCTAGACCTCCGCGCCGTGGTCCACGACCGCCAACCACGCCTTACCCCTTTGCGGCGCTGGGCAGCCGTCCACCTCAGCGAGTCGAGAAGCAGGAAGGTCACAATCTGGCTGAGCCCGCCTGCAATCCAACTGATCGCGGAGCTGTGTGGCATGGACGTTCGAACCTTTGTTGCCCACGTGCAACAACTCATCCGGTGACGCTCGGCCATCTGGTCGCACACCTGCTCAATTTTACAAGCGCGATCGCCTCCTAACCTCTCGTGTCGCAACGCGCCCTCTCGACAAGACGTTTGGGCGTCAGTCACAAGTTACGTTACCGTTAGCGTATAACTAAGGCAAGCCCGCACGTCTGCCACCCGCGCCCTAGACCCAGGAGTCAATCTGGGAGCGATGCCCTGCCATGGACTGACTCCAACCGTCGGCGCTCGATCGCGCCGCGAGGAGCAAGCTGCCGCTGCTCCCGGAACACCGTCCAGGTCGTCGGAATCTCGTCTCTTTAGCGCGAGAGCAGTTCCGCCGCGCTATAAGCTGGGGCTTACTTCTTGACTCTCACGCGAGATACCCACGCCCACATCAGCTTCACGTAGTCGTCACAGCTGTCGTGATCCCAACCAGCAGGCCGACAGTTGAGGCGCTAACGCCGCGACGCACAGTAACGGCGTTAGCTTGAGAATCGATGGGTGATTGACGCTCAAGCTCGCGATCGACTTCCGACACACTCCGGCTGCATGACGGGAACCGGGACTGCCGGACCACGCAGCCAGGGAGGGGTGCCCACGGTCAGCTCAGCATCTGGGCATAGGCCTCGGGTCGGCGTGCCTTCGTCACCGCGGCGGCACCGGCGCCGGCAGCGAAACAAGCGACAACCGCGACCTCGACCCAGATGGCCCCGGCCGCGCCGCTAACGACCAATGGGAACTTGGCGATCACGAGGAGGAGGACCATGCCTAGGCCTGCGAGCGAGAGGATCGGAGCGATGGTCGAGTTCCACATCGGGTCGTCGTGCCGGTTACGTCGGTGGAACACGATCACGGAGAGGCTGGTGAGAACCATCATCACAATGATGCCCAGTGTCGCGGAGCCGGAGAGCCACGTGTAGATCTCGGTCACCGGATCGAGGCCTGCCAGCGTGAGCGAGCCGAAGATGACGACGGTCGTCAGGGTGACGACGAGGGAGGCCTGCGACGGAGCCCGGTGCTTTGCGTGCGCCCGGCCGAGCCACGCCGGCAGCAAGCGTGCTCTGGCCAGACTGAACTGGTATCGCGTGACCACGTTGTGGAATGACAGCACGCACGCGAAGATACTGGTCACGAGCAGTATCTGGATGATGGGCCGCAGGACGGCTCCCCCGTAGTGGGCGGCGAGGTCCGTCATCAGCTTTGCCGGATCAGCCGCGGCGGTGGCGGCCACGTGCTCGGTCCCCGTGCCGACGGCCTGGGCCCAGGAAGTGAACGCGTAGAGCACTCCGATGAAGAGAACCGCGATATAGGTCGCGCGCGGGATGGTGCGGTTCGGGTCCCTCGCCTCGCTGCGGAAGACGGCGGTAGCTTCGAATCCGAAGAAGGCGAAGAAGGCGAACATCAAGCCGGGCCCGGGCGCCCCGTCGAAGGCGCGGGCCGGATTGAGCGGCGTCGCAGATAGGCCAGCTTTTCCGCCGTGCACTGTAATCGCCGCGTCGACCACGACGATGACGAGGACTTCGAGGATGAGAAAGAGCCCGAGCACTTTCGCACTGACGTCGATGTCGCGGTAGCCCAGGCAGGCCACGACGGCGACGGCCACCAGTGAAAAGACCCACCAGCTGATCGTCACGCCGAGGTCGGCCTGAACGAGGGCGGCCACCGCGACGCCCAGATACGCGATGAGACCGACTAGCATCACCGTATAGGACGCGAGCGCCAGCGACGCAGTCCCGGCGGCGGGAATCTTACCCAGCCCGGCCTTGACGTAGGCGTAGAACGCGCCAGCGTTCGGTACATAACGGCTCATCAGGGTGTACCCGACGGCGAATAAAGAGAGGATCACGGTCGCGCCGACGAAGTACACCGGGGCGGAAGCATTGCCACTGACGCTGAACACTGTCGGCAGCACCACGGACGCGGCGCCGAGAGGGGCCACGGCCGCGATCACCATGCAGACGATCGATCCTACGCCGAGCCCGCGGTGCGGCAGCGTGTCGGCTTCTCGCGTGCCCGCCTCGGCGGCCGAGAGGTCATTATTTCCAGCCATCGTGCCTGTTCTCCTTCGGTATGAGTTCTGCCACCCCATCGGACTTCGCGAGCCCGCGCGTTCTCGGCACGCATTGTCTATACAAAGGCGTTTGCCCTAGTCAGTCACTCTAAGGCAAACGCCCAAGTTTCATTATGTGCTCGTCCGGTCGATCCGTGAGGGCTTGCTACGGTCGGACCGGGCATTTGCCTGAGCTGTCGAGACAACGAGAGGTGCGGCGCCGTGGCCCGGATGACGGTTAGGGAACGCAGGCGTCGCCTGTTGGCGGCGGCCGCCGAGGTAATCAGCCGAGACGGCATCGCGAGCACGACGACCCGCGCCATCACTGACGAGGCCGGCATGCCGCGCGGGACGTTCCACTATTGCTTCGAATCGAAAAATCAGCTGCTCGGGGAGTTGGTGAAGAGCCACGTCAGGGACATGGTGCAGGCGGCCGTCAACGATTGGGATGACGACAGGCCGCTCACGGAGAACCTCACGGCGGGGCTGAACGCCTTCCTCAGCGTGGGCAGTTCCCACCCACAGAAGGAGTTGATCAGTTATGACCTGACGCTCTACGCGCTGCGGTCGGACGATCCGACGATGGCAACCACGCAGTACGAGGACTACGATCGGCAGGGCGCGGTGTATCTCGAGATCGTGGCGGACCGGGCCGGAATCGACTGGACGGCACCCATTTCCGTGCTCGCGCGCATGTTCACGTCCATGATCGACGGCGCGATGCTGCACTGGCTGACCGATCGAGACCTCGCCGCTACCCGTGCGTCGATCGAGGCCTTTGCCTCCGCGCTCGCGGGCCTGGCGCAACCCCGCCGTCGCGGCAGGCGCAGCGGTACTGGTCGTCGAAAGGAAACGGGCGACGGTAGCCCGGCAGGCGTTTGACAGCTTCGTCAAGCGGCGGCCCGATAGTCCAGCTACCCCGTCTGGGAGGTCCGGTGGGAAGTTCATGTCGGCCGCCTCGCCGATGAAAACGACCGGTGCATGAGAATCCCGCAGTAGGGCGACCGCCTTAGGGCGATTGACCAAGGCGTATGCCCTAGAACATACTGGGCGCACTTCACCGGGTGGCGCACTGCGGACGTCAGAAGGGCTCCGTCGTTGTGCGAATCCGATCCAGCGCGGGAGACGAAATGACCAAACCGGAAGAGCGAGTCTGCATCGTCGGAGCCGGCCCCTCCGGCCTGGTGGTCGCGCGGCGGTTGCGTGCCGCCGGCGTGCCGTTCGACCTGTTCGAAAAGCACTCTGACGTCGGCGGAATCTGGGACCCGGCGAACGAGGGCAGCCCGGTGTACCGGAGCGCGCACTTCATTAGCTCCAAGTACTCAAGCGGGTTCTACGGCCACCCGATGCCCGCCGACTACCCGGATTACCCGTCCTGGCGCCAGATCCTCGACTACATCCGGCAGTTCGCGAAATCGGAGAACCTCTACGCCCACATCACCTTCAACACCGAGGTCGACCGTGCCAACCTACTCGACGACGGAACGTGGGAGGTCACCATCGGGGGCGAGAAGCGCCGCTACCGGGCACTCGTCGCGGCGCCGGGCGTCACCTGGCATCCGAACATCGTCGAACTGCCCGGCCGCGAAACATTCGACGGACAAGTCATGCATTCCGCGGAGTACTACGACACCTCCACGTTCGCGGGTAAACGCGTGCTCATCGTCGGGGGCGGCAATTCCGGGGTCGACATCGCCTGTGACGCCGCGGCCAGCGCGGACAAGGCTTTCTTGAGCGTCCGTCGCGGGTATCGGTACGTCCCCAAGCATATCTTCGGCGTTCCGCTCGACGTCTTTCTGAACTACGGCGGGAAGCCGCCCGCCGGAGTCAAGATCCCCGCCGACCCGAGCGACCTCATCGACGCGCTGGTCGGCGACTTGACCCGCTACGGTCTGCCCGCACCTGACCACGACTTGCTGGCCACGCACCCCATCGTCAACGGCCAGGTCGTTCACTACCTCCAGCACGGCGACCTCACCGCGAAGCCGGACGTAGCGCGGCTGGAGGGCGGCGACGTGGTTTTCGCCAACGGCACCCGGGAGCAGGTCGACGTGGTCGTGCTCGCCACCGGTTACGAGTACAGAATCCCGTTCGTGGACGAAGCACTGTTCGAGTGGAAGAACGGCCACCCGCAGCTATACCTGAACGTCTTCAATCGCAAGGTCGACTCGCTCTACGTGGTCGGGTTTATCGAGTTCGCCGACGCCGCGTACCACCGGTTCGAGGAGATGGCGCAGCTGGTCGCTTTGGACCTGACCCTCGAGGGCGCCGACAAAGAGGCATTCTCGGAGATGAAACGCTCTCACGAGCCGAACCTGCGAGGCGACATGGAGTACCTCGACATTCCTCGCAACGCCAACTACGTCGAGACGCACGCCTACCAGGCGGTGGTGGCCGAGATCCGACATCGGTTCGGCGTCACTGATCTGCGTGAGCAGTTTGCCGCCGCTGACAGCAACCCCGCGTACTGAACCTGATTCGCCCAGAGCATAGGAACACTGACACCATGGGCATTTTCGAGGACAAGATCTGCGTCGTGACCGGCGCCGCGTCCGGTATTGGTCTGGCCACAGCAGCGCTCTTCGCTCGGGAGGGCGGTCGGCTCGTGCTGGCCGACCTCACCGATGCGAGTGAGGTGGCGAACGAACTCGGCGCGACGTTCGTGAAAACCGACGTCCGCGAGCCCGCGGACGTGGAGCACCTCTTCGCCGCGGCTGTCGCACGGCACGGCCGAGTGGACGTGCTCGTGAACAACGCTGGGACCATTACCGAGGTCGAGCTCGACGAGGCGAGTCCCGCCGACTTCGAGCTTCATCTCGGCGTCAACACCGTCGGCGTATTCTTGGGGATCAAGTACGGTGCACGAGCGATGTCGGCGGGCTCGGCCATCGTCAACACCGCTTCCGCGGCAGGCAACATCGGTCTCCGCGGTTACGGCCCCTACGCGGCGTCCAAGGCGGCCGTCATCTCACTGACCCGGGTCGCGGCCATCGAGTACGGTGGCCGCGGCATCCGTGTCAACTGCGTCTGCCCGAGTTCTGTCGACACCCCCATGCTCGCCGCACAGGCGAACGGGGACCTCGAACGACAGATCAGCAAGCTCGCCGCGCCGTCGGGGGCGGCAATCACCGCCGACCAAGTCGCCGACGTCATCGCCTTCCTGTCATCGTCGAAGTCTTCGGCGATCACCGGGCAAGCGCTCACGATCGACGCAGGCATGTCGGCCGGCTACTCCGACGGGCTGCTTGAGACCGTCGCGACAGGCATCGGGCGGTGATCATGGAACGCTGGACCGCAGGTGGCGCTGGTCCACCGGAACCAGCCGTGCGAACGGTATCGGTCGGGCGGTCGCCCTGCGGCTCGCGCGTAGTGGTGCGGCTGTGGGGGTCACCCACCTGGCCTCCGACCTTGGCGAGATCGGTATCGGGGACGGCCCGACCGACTCATCGGGCGGCCAAGTCAGTGAATCCGGTTGATCTTCTTTTGCGGAGACGCCGGCGGGTCCAGCCGAGCATCCGTTTCGCCGCGTCCGGATCCTCGAGAGAACTCAGCGTACGAACACTGTGTGCACACCGGCCCAGTACCGTGTTCGCAGCACGCTCGTCGGACGGCCGCACCGAGACCCACCTTCCCGGCCGCCTCGAGCGGAACGCCCGGTGTAGGGAACACTATTGCCCTCAACCTGAATGTCGGCAATTTCGTCGCCGTCCAGGTAACAGCACCATGTCTCATGCACCCGAGCATGCGGCTCACCGCCAGAACGCTGCATACCGACAGCAGGTTACTATCGTTGCGCTGGTCCGGTAGCAGGCTTCGTCCGCACTGTCCGTGTAAGAGAAGTCCGCATGGCTCGGGCTCAACGGACAAGCCAGCCTCGGCCGCCCCGACAGCTGCGATGACCTTGTTGGCGATGCGACCGCGGTCCGACAGCTCGAAGCCGTTGGCCAGCACCCATTCGCGGATCGCCTTAGAGGCCCTAACAAGGTCGTGTGATGTATCGCAAGGTGGTGATGCAGGTGGCGAGACCGAAGAGGGTTTCGTGGATGTCGTCGCGGCGATCCCAGCGGATGCGTAGTCGTTCATGCCGTGGTACGAAGCCACAGGGCTCGATGTGCGCCCACAGCCCATCCGGCACGATCCACGGCGGCTGCTCACCATCCCTCACGGCCGACAATCGTAGATCAACATCCGTGCGAGACGGAAGACATCAAATCATTCCGTGGGTCCAAGCCATTGCTGCACGCTACGCAATTGCCACTAGCACGCATAGGCATCCGCTGAGAGACCGACCGGCTTGGGTCGAGCAACGACAAAGATGGCGGCTACCCCCAACCGCCGCTGTTAATCTGGGACAGTGGTCGACCGCACCGGGCAACCATGACGAGGCCGCTCTGTGCCCGGCGCGGCCGCCGCCACCTCGCTCCTAGTGGGGGGCAAGCGCGATGACGTGAGTACCTGTCTACACGGAGATCGGCGCCTATTCCACTCTGTTGTCTGAACATCGCCTTCGTCTGTCGTCCATGACCCGGTGGTATCGTGCATCTTCACCTCGGCCGGCGTTCAGGTGTGCAAGCAACGCACCTGAACACCGCAGGAAAGTAGGCCAGTTGCTCAGAACTTCCGCTGATCACGGCAAGGTAAGCGGTGATCCGTAGACGATGTCGAACTAGGCGCGCCCGTGAGTGGCATCGTGACGCGGGCCTTGGCTTTCCGATTGCCACCTTGTCCAGGTTGGTGGACGTCATGGGCAGGCACGGCGATTACCACGTTCCGCACGTCAAAGGAAGCGACATCCTCTACCATACGGTGGCGCGATGTAGGTACAGTGACCGCATCCATGACGTGCGTGCACCGCGGCTTCCGGTGCGCGGCACGGACCACCTGGGCGGACCAATAAGGCTGTCGCAATTCTGATCGTCGATCGCGATTCGTCACTACCGGAGAACTCCTGCGGCTCCGACAGTAGGCCAATCATGGCCGCGATAGTAGTGGCATCGCCAATTCACTACGGTCGCCCGAAATGTGGATTGTCGTCCCGCTCGACATGACTAGCCACGATCACCCGGAAGCGGTTCTCGATTCCAAGACCCGGTCCTCACCGTTGATCGCCAACCCGAGAACCGTCATGGCAACTCGGCGCCTTAAACCAACTAACGCCAGGCTATATTACACGAGCGACAGAACGAACTGCGACTGCTTCACGCCAGCGGCTACGCAAAGTGCCAATACGCGCAGAGGCTAATTTAGAAACTGGTCACGCAGCCCTGCCAGAGGAAATTAGCCACCCGTTACGTCGCGCGATCGAAACTGCTTCGAACACCGATCCGGCCCCCAACTTGATCTTCGCTGTTGTCAGGTGGTTTCTGACGGTGCCCACAGCCAAGTTCAAGGCAGCAGAAATCCCACTGGGCAAGTCACCGTCCGAGGTCTTCTTTAAGACTTCGCGCTCTCTTTCACTTAGCGGACTCGGGCCAACAGTAAGCGCCTGAAGAACTAGTGACTGACTGATTGCCACACGGCCCTCCTTGACTGAGCGAACGGCAGAAATTAGATCTCCCAGAGAGTTGTGTGTATCTGATAGAAATCCTTGTATTCCGGACCTGGCCGCATCGAGTGCAACCGCAGGGAAGTTAGTTGGCGCAATAAGGATGACCTTCGCGTTCCGCCCTCGCGCCCTAACCCTCCTGGCACACTCGAGGCCGAGTCCATCTTCCCTGAGTTCCACAATAACGACATCCGGCCGCGATTGAGCCATGATAGATAAAATATCGCCCGAAAGGTCTACATTAGCGACTACGTTCATGTCTTCCAGTCCATTAAGCGCCTCCACAAGTGCGTCGCGAGCAATTGCTCTGTCAGCACAAATAAGGATGTTGATCACTTCAGTGCCCCTTCAGGTAACAGGAACCAATAAGTCAGGAATGCATACGCGATATGAGGATGTCAGGAGAATATTGCGCTCTAGATGGATGCCACCGAACACAGCTTGTGAACGCAGTCGAATTCGCCCCAAGAGCGATCCCTTCGCGAACCCATAAGCCCGGGAGAGCTCTACGGAATGGCACCGAGTGCAAGTCCTCGACCGACAACGGAACGAACATGTACCCCAACACGTGCCGAGCCTTCCAGCTTCGCTCCTATGCCTCATCGAGGGGTAGTGGTAGCCCGTGCGGTGTGGGTCTTGAGGCTGGTGGTTGCGGGGTTCACCAATGGAGGTGAGCGGACGTGGGTAAACCGAAGATGCTTGCGCGTGCACTGGAGTGAGGGCGGCGCGGAAGCTGGTGAGGATATGAGGTTCACCTGGGGTCTGGCCCGACTGCGGGCGCGGCGGGCAGGAGGCTCGGTCCTGGTTACGGCGGCGACAGGGTAAGTACGGGAGGTGATCCACGCGTTCACCGAGTCGCGGTTCGCGGCATGGTCCCCACCATGGAGCAGCGGTCCGCCTGGTCAGTTCGGCCTGGCCGCCCGTGGCCAGATCTGCCACCTCGCGGAGGTATCGTCGCAGGCGAAGACTGCCTAGAAAGCCAGCAAGGATCCAGACTTCGCACCCTAGAAAATCCGCATCCTCGATCTCCACGATCACCCACCGCAAGATGAGCGGGTGATCTGCGTCGATGAGTCCGGACCGTTGAACGTGCAACCCAGGCAGGGGCGCGGCTGGTTCCGCCACGGCGAGCCGGCTCGGCAACTGATCTCCACACCCAGCAAGACATCGTGGTTGAATCCGGACGAGTGCGTCTCCACTGCGATCCGTCACATCACCCCCTCGCTGCCAGCGATAGCCCTAGCCACTCCCTCAGGAAACTGCCTTAACCGGCTGCACCCGCCGGCACAAGCCCAGTGCCTCCCCGGACGCAACTTCACCATCGACTCCAAGATCCGCCACTCGGACTACCTGTCCAACGCTGCTTGACAGAAGCACTAGAGGAACACAACCCCCAAGACAAGCTGGGCCACCCTGGTGCGACATAATAGGAGAGGTGGGCCAGTTTCATGGAATCCTAGATATTATTTCATGACAGCCATGGCAATGTGATGCCTGCTACAGCTTGGATTCCGTCGGCGTGAAGCAGCTTGAGGTGGGCTTGTTCCTCCCACACTAACCCTTGCAACGCACTACCATCAGCCTGGCTGACCGAGAGTTCGCTTTAAACCCGGGCTGTGACCGATTGCGGCAATCTCGGTGTTGGGCCTGAGGGTCCCGGGCCCCCTGGCGTTGAGTCAGACCGACTCTTAGAGCTGCTGCGGATGGTCGCAAAGCGGGCCCGTGGCGAGTAGAAGGCCAGCAGTGGCCGCATGACCTATCCAAGGGTGTACCGCCGGTTGGAACCAGGGTGCCGTCCCCGACCGCCAATGTTCATCGGGGAGTGGACCTAGCGCGGATACTCGTGTAGAAACACCACCGCGCCGTTCCCGTTATCTCGCCAGGTGTGGGGTGGCGCGGGTCGCGTCGGCTAGCCGCGTTCAGGACTGCATTGGCGGTAGCCGACGCGACCATTCCATCATTAGGTCGTATCACGGCCGGGCAGGCATACGTCCTCGAGCAACGCGTCGATTGTCTCCGGCGCGAACGCCTCCGCCAGCCCGCGGACTCCTCAGACTCGCGAGACACACCGCCGACTTGCACAGTCGACCTGACGCTCCCCGGCGTGGCCCCCACCGTGGACAGCGGCCGGCCTCGTCAGTTCCGGCCTGGCCGCCTGTGACCAGATCTGCCGCCTTGCCGAGGTTTAGTGGCAGGCGAAGAAGACCTGGAATGCCAGCAAGGTCACCACTGCCTTTCGCCACCCTGCGCATCAACTTCCGGGACTAGTACTCCAGCCGGACTTCGTGATGTCGCTGGTGGGCTGCCCGAAAACAGGTGCGGCCACCAGTTGATCATGGTCGGTTGTGTGGACTAACCCTGATCGGCTGGTGGCCGCAGGCCCTAGCGTAAACCCTGACCGGTGGGCGGTGATGTTCGAGGAGATGATCAGCCGGATCGCCGGCCGGTTCACCCGCGTCGAACCCCGCCGACGTGCACGAGCACTGCTGCTCGGGTTGCTGTCGGACCTGC
>NZ_JADNQM010000076.1:0-14715 GCF_046269425.1 Amycolatopsis sp. cmx-11-12
GTGGGCAAGCTCCAGCTTGCCAGCGCGCCACAGTTCCTGCGGCAACTCGGGAAGGATCGTCTCGGACACACCTCCATAATACCGGATTCCTGTCGAACATGTGTTCGTAATTTTAAGCAACAATGAATTCGAGCTAACCCCACTGAAGTGTGATGGCGGCGAGAATGAAGGTGCGCTTGAGTGACCGGCTGCGGATGAGGCCTCGGTACAGGCGACGGTAAAGACCGCTTGAGTACCCCTTGAATCCACCCTGGGCAGCTGGACCACCCGCGTTCGTCTCATTGTCGCGAGCCGAACATGTCCGTCGGCGAGTATCCCGCGCATGGAAATCCCCAGGGTCGGTGTTCCCGACGCGCTGGCCTCGCGCCTCACGATGGCCGAACAACACGAGTACCTGAGCCGCCGCACGATGCTCAAGGGAACCGGTGCCGCCCTCGCGGCGGGCCCGCTTCTCTTGCAGGGCACCGCGTACGCCGACGGCGACAAGGTCGTCCCAGCGGGGCGGCATCTCGCGTTCGGCCGGAATCCACGGACGTCGATGCGGGTCGCGTGGCAGGTGCCGGCGCCGGTGCGGAAGCCGTTCCTGCGCATCGCCGACGGTCATGGCGGCTGGAGTCACCGGATCCCGGCCGAGGTCCGCGCGCTGCATTCCGAGGTCGCCGGGGTCATCGCGCCGTACGTCCAGTACTACCTGCACGCGGAGGCCGATCACCTCTGGCCCGGCCACATCTACCGTTACGCCGTCGGGCACGAGGGTTTCGACCCGGCGTCGGGTGACGGCGGGCCCGCCGCGATCTCGACGTTCACCACCGCGCCCGCGCGGGGTGTTCCAGCGGGCAAGTTCACCTTCACCGCGTTCGGCGACCAGGGCGTCTCGACGACGGCGCTCGCGCAGGACGGTGCCGTTGCGGGCCAGAACCCACGGTTTCACCTGCTGGCAGGCGACATCGCCTACGCCGACCCGAGCGGCGCGGGCAAACCGCCCGGCAGCAAACCCGACGCGGAGCATGACCTCTTCGACCCCAAGGTCTGGGACGCCTATTACCGCCAGATCGAGGGTGTCGCGGCGTCGGTGCCGTGGATGGTCACCACCGGCAACCACGACATGGAGGCCCTCTACTCCCCGGACGGTTACGGCGGCCAGCTCAAGCGCTGGGACTTCCCCGGCGGCGGCCCGCGCGACTGTCCCAGCGTCTACTCGTTCATTTACGGCAACGTCGGGGTGATATCGCTCGACGCCAACGACGTCTCCTACGAGATCCCCGCGAACCTCGGCTACTCGCACGGTTCGCAGACGGCGTGGCTCAAGCGGCGGCTGCGGTATCTGCGGTCGCAGCCGGACGTCGACTTCGTAGTGGTGTTCTTCCACCACTGTGCCTACTCGACGACCAATCAGCACGCGTCGGAGGGCGGCGTCCGTGAGCAGTGGGTCCCGCTGTTCGACGAGTACCGGGTCGACCTCGTGATCAACGGGCACAACCACATCTACGAGCGCACCGACGCCCTTCGTGGCGGCAAGGTGACGCGCGAGGTCAAGATCGGCGACACCGTCGAGCCGGACCGCGACGGCACCGTGTACGCGACCTGCGGCGGTGGCGGCAAGAGCCTCTACAGCTTCCCGGTGCCCGACACGTTCGCGGGGGAGTTCCAGTCGTACCACTGGGTCAAGGGCGGCGAGAAGGTGACCGAAACGGTGCCGTGGTCCCGCGTGCGCTACACCGGTTACTCGTTCCTCGCGATCGACGTCGAGCCCGCCTGGTTCGGCCGTCGGACGACGCTGACCGTGCGGACCCTGCGCAACGACGGCGCGGAGATCGACCGGTTCACCCTCCGTCGCACGGCCGGTCGCCACCGATCGCGGTACGCGGCCGCCTCGCTCCTCGGAGCCGATCCCGGGGACGCCTGACGTATAACGGCCTACACGGTTCCGCATGGTGGGACTCGGTGCCATATCGTGGACCGGCGACATAAAGTCCGGGACATGTCGCCGAGAACCCTCCTGCGGGCCGTCATGGCCGTTTCCGCCGTCGCGCTCCTCGCCGCGTGCAACGCCTCGGCCAAGGACCCGGCCGCCAAGAACTCAGCAGCCAAGAACACTGGCGGGCCCGCCCTGGTCCTGATCACGCCGAGCCCGGTCGGCGTCAACGACTTCCTCAAGCTCGCCGTCGACGGTATCGAGGGCTCGGCCAAGAAGCACAACGGGACACAGAAGGTGTTCCAGAGCACCGATCCGGCGTCGATCCAGCAGAACCTCGCCGCCGCCGTGCGCGAGAAGCCCGCCGTGATCGTCGCGGTCGGCTTCAACTTCGCCGACGCGATCGCGGCCGAGGCCGAGCGCAATCCCGAGCAGAAGTTCCTGTTCGTGGACTCCTGCACCACCAAGCCGTTCCCGAACGTCACCTGCGCGGTGTTCCGCGAGCACGAGGGCACCTACCTCGCGGGCGCCGAGGCCGGGTTGCTGAGCAAGACCGGCAAGGTCGGCGCGGTCGTCGTCCTCGACGCGCCCCAGTTCCGCCGGTACTCGATCCCGTTCGGGCAGGGCGCGGAGAAGGCCAAGCCCGGCACCACGCTGAGTCCGCTGTTCATCGGCGGCGCCAACCCGTTCAACGACCCGGCGCGCGCGAAGGCGCTGGCCACCACGCTCGCCGGACAGGGTGTCGACCAGGTCATGGGCGCGGCCTCCGCGGCGGGCAACCTCGGTGTCTTCGAGGCGGCCAAACAGGGCGGGTTCTTCGCGTACGGCGTCGACGCCAACCAGTGCCCGGCCAGCCCAGGGCAGGTCGCGGACAACGTCGTCAAGCGGACCAACGTCGTCATCGGCGATCGCGTCGACGCGATCCTCGGCGGCAAGTCGGGCGAGACGAAGTCCTACGGTCTCAAGGAAGGCGGCATTTCCCTGACCGGTCTCCAGCCGGAGGCCGCGACGTCGCAGTGCGTCGTCGCGAACCGCCCCGACGTGCTGGCGAAGGTCGGCGAACTGCGGGACCAGATCATCTCGGGCGCGATCGTCGTCGATGACCCGGCCAAATCCTGAGGCGGTCTCACTCCGGGGAATCGTCAAACGCTTCCCCGGAGTGCTCGCGAACGACAACGTCGACCTCGACGTCGGCGCGGGGGAGATCCACGCGCTGATGGGCGAGAACGGCGCGGGCAAGTCCACGCTGATGTCCGTCCTGTACGGCCTGCACCGGCCCGACGAGGGCACGATCTCCTTGCACGGCAAGGAAGTCTCGTTCGGCTCACCGGCGCAGGCCATCGACGCCGGCGTCGGCATGGTGCAGCAGGGGTTCGCACTGTTCGGCGAGCTCACCGTCACCGAGAACGTCGTCTTCGGCAGCGAGCCGACCCGCCACGGCCTGCTGGACCGCAAAGCGGCGACGGCTCGTGTCACCGAACTGATCGAACGGCACGAACTGAGGCTGCGGCCCGGCGACCGGGTCCGTGATCTGCCGGTCGGGCTCCGGCAGCGGGTCGAGATCCTCAAACTCCTGTACCGCGAGGCCGACGTCCTGATCCTCGACGAACCCACCGCCGTGCTCACCCCGCCCGAAACCGAGCGGCTGTTCGGTGTGCTGCGTGTCCTCGCCGCCGAAGGCCGCACGATCCTGTTGGTGTCGCACAAACTCCAGGAAGTCCTCGCCGTCAGTGACCACGTCACGGTGCTGCGCGACGGCCGCGTCAGCGCTCGCGGGCGCACCGCGGACCAGACCGCCGCCGGACTCGCGGCGGCGATGACCGGACGCGAGGTCGACCTCGACCGGGTCCACCCGGCCGGTACTCCTGGCGAAGCCGTCCTCGAAGCCCGCGAGCTGACCATCCCCGCCCCGGAAGGGAAACCGTTGCTGGACAACGTGTCCCTGACCGTTCGCGCGGGGGAGATCGTCGGTGTCGCCGGAGTCGCGGGCAACGGCCAGGCCGAACTGTCCGGCGCGATCACCGGCCTCCTGAAGACGGACGGCGACGTAGTCCTCAAGGGACAGAGCCTGGCAGGGCTCTCGGTCCGGGCTCGCCGGGACGCCGGGCTCGCGCACGTCCCGGAAGACCGCGCCGAGGTCGGCTCGGCGCCGACGGCGAGTCTCCGGGAGAACCTGGCCGTCGGCTTCCACCGCAAGCAGCCCTTGGTGCGCAAGGGATTTCTGCGCCGCAAGGCGGTCGGCGAGCACGCGTCGGCGATCATCGAGGACTACGACGTCCGGGCGTCCGGCCCCGCCGCCGCGATGGGCACGCTGTCCGGCGGCAACCAGCAGAAGGCGATCTTCGGCCGCGAACTCACCCACGACGCCCCGTTCCTGCTGGTCGAGCAGCCGACACGCGGGGTCGACGTCGGTGCGATCGAGAACATCCACGCGCGGCTCGTCGCCTATCGCGACGCCGGGCACGCCGTCCTGCTGATCTCCGCGGAACTCAGTGAGGTCCTCGCGTTGTCCGACCGGGTGCTGGTGATCTTCGAAGGCCGGATCGTCGCGGAGTTCACCAAAGCCGACGCCGATCAGCACCGGGTCGGTCTCGCGATGGCGGGAGGTGCGGGGTGAACCGCGTCCGCGCCGTCGCCGTCCCGGTCGCCGCCGCGCTCGTGCTCGGCGCGATCCTGTTGCTGGCCACCGGAACTGATCCGCTGGCGGCCTACGGCGCGATCGTCTCCGGCGCCTTCGGCCCGGACGGCATCGGCGACACCCTGGCCTACGCCGTCCCCGTCGCGGGGATGGCCACCGCGCTCGCGATCCCGCTGCGCGCGGGCATGGTGAACCTCGGCGGTGAGGGGCAACTGGTACTCGGCGCGATCAGCGCGCTCGCCGTCGGCCTGTACGTCCCCGGTCCGGGGCCGGTCAAAGTCGCTTTGGCGCTGCTCGCGGGCGTCCTCGCCGGAGCCGCGTATGCCGCGCTGGCCGCGGTCTGCGAGAACCGCCTCGGCGTACCGTTGCTGATCAGCACCCTGCTGTTGAGCTACCCGGCGATGTCGCTCGCCGGATATCTGGTGCGGTTCCCGTTGAAGGACGCCGGTTCCAGCCTGCCGCAGAGCCCGCAACTGCCCGAAGGCGTCCGGCTGCCCGAACTGGGCGGGGTGACCACCGGGATCTTCCTGGTGCTGGCCGTGATCGCGGTCCACACGGTGATCGACGCCCGTACGCCCGCCGGATTCGAGACCAAGGTGACCGGCTGGGCACCGCGGTTCGCCGCCTACGCCGGGATCGACCGGCCGAAGCTCACGCTGCGGCTGCTGGCGCTCTCGGGCGGGACCGCCGGACTGGTCGGCGCGATCGCCGTCCTCGGCTTCCCGTACCGGTTCATCGACGGCGCGCTGATCACGCCGCAGTACACCTGGATCGGCCTGCTCGCCGCCCTGCTGGCCGGTGCCGGACCGCTCGGCACGCTGGTCGCGGCCGTCTTCTTCGCGGCGCTGACCAGCGGCGGGTTCGCGATGGAACGCGCCACCCAGGTCCCGCGCGAACTGACCGCGGTCTTGCAGGCGGTGCTGATCATCTTCCTGGCCGCCACCTCCGGGGTCTTCAAGCGGAAGGCGAGGCGGGCATGATCGACGCGAGCCTGTTCTCTTCGGCGCTCACCGCGCTGACCCCCATCCTGTTCGCCGCGCTCGCGGGCGCGCTGTGCCAGCGGGCCGGGGTCTTCAACATCTCCCTGGAGGGCTCGCTCCTGGTCGGCTGCTTCGGCACCGTCGCCGGGAGTTGGTACACCGGCAGCGCGTGGATCGGCGTCGTCGTGGCGGTGATCGCGGCGACGGCGTACTCGCTGATCCTCGCGATCGGGTCGATCACCTTCGACGGCGACCCGATCGTGCTGGGCGTCGCGAGCAACCTGCTCGCTGTCGGGCTCACGAGCTTCCTCATCCGCACGGTCTTCGGCACCGAGGGTTCGTTCAGCGACCCCACGTTGCGAGGTCTGGGCCAGTTCGGTCCGATTCCCGGCCAGTCGCTGCTGGTCTACCTGTCGTGGCTGGCCGTGCCCGCGCTCGCGGTGCTGCTGTACCGGCACCCGTGGGGCCTGCGGCTGCGCGGCGTCGGCGAACGTCCGGAGGCGGCGTCCAGCCTGGGCGTCAACGTGACGAAGTACCGCTACGGGGTGATCCTCGCCGGGGGAGCGTTGTGCGGTCTCGGTGGCGCGCAACTGGCGCTGGGCTCGGTGACGTTGTTCGCCGAGAACATGACCGCCGGTCGCGGCTGGATCGCCGTCGTGGCGGTCATGCTCGGCCGCGCGCATCCGCTCGGGGTGTTCCTCGCGGCACTGCTGTTCGGCCTCGCCGAGGCGTTCGGCTTCCGGCTCCAAGGCATCGGCCTGCCGCAGCAGGCCACCGACGCCGCGCCCTACGTCGTCACGCTGGTGGCTTTGTTCCTGTCCAATATCAAACGCAAGAAGGGACAGCCCGCGTGAGCGACGTCCTGCCCATCACCAAGATTCCCCGGCACGGACTGCCTCCGCGCGCCCTCGTCGTGGGTGATCCGGACCGCGCTACGGCGGTGGCCGAGTCGCTGGAAGACGCGGTCCTCGTCGGGCAGAACCGGGAGTACCGCAGCTACACCGGCACTTGGAAGGGCGTCCCGGTCGTCGTGTCCTCGCACGGCGTCGGCGGTCCCGGCGCGTTGTGCCAGTTCGGTGAGCTGGCCGAAGCCGGCGTCCGCACCTTCCTCCGGCTCGGCACCGCCGGTTCGCTGGCCGACGGGATCACCGACGGCGACCTCGTCATCGCCGAGGCGGCGGTCCGCGACGACGGCGTCACCCAGCAGCTGATCCATCCGGAGTATCCGGCTTTCGCCACGCCGGAGGCCGTCGTCGCGCTCAGCCGCGCCGCCCCGGAGGCGCACCGGGGTGTGGTGTGGACGCGGGCCGCGTTCAGCCCGCTCGTGCTCACCCTCCCGATGGCCGACTACCTGGCCGCGCGGGTCATCGCCATTGAGATGGAACTCTCCACGCTGCTGGTGTTCGCGGCATTGCGCGGCCTGCGGGCCGGTGGTGTGCTCGTGATCGACGGCGACGCGCGGCCCGAGTACCCCGACCCGTCGGCCTACGACCCGCACCGCGACGTCGTGGCCGCCGGGGTGGCGAGGGCCACCCGCGTGGCGCTCGACGCTCTTATCGACGTGGAAGGGGCGGAATGACCGAAGTGTGGCGAAAGACGGCGGAAGAACTCGCCGACACCCTGCGGGCGGACGCGGCCGAGCGTGACCTCGCCGGACGGCTTCCGGTGACCGAAGTCGGCTTGCTGCGCGAGTCCGGCCTGCTGCCCCTGCTCGACACCGCCGGTTGGACGGCCGCGAACCAGGCCACCCGGATCGTCTCCGCCGCCGACGCGTCGGTCGGGCATCTGCTCGGCTACCACTACTTGCAGCTCTGGCGCACCGGCCTGTTCGGGCCGCGCGCGGCGAGCGAACCCGGCTGGTTCTGGGCGGGCGTGAGCAACCCGCTCGACGCCGCCCTGCTCTTGACCCCGGTGGACGGCGGGTTCACCGTCGAGGGCACCAAGACCTTCGCCACCGGCGCCGCGGTCGCCGATCGCCTGGTGGTCAGCGCGACGAGGACCGACAACGGCGAGAAGCTCACCTTCGTCGTCGACGCGCGGGCCGACGGGATCACCTTCCCCGGTGACTGGGACAACATCGGCCAGCGGCTCACCGCGAGCGGTGCGGTGCGGTTCGAGGCCGTCCGGATCTCCCACGACGACGTCCTCGGTGCTCAGCCTGAAGACCAGTCGGATCCGAAGGTGCCCCGAATCTCGCTCGCGGCGATCGGGTTCCAGCTGATGCTGGCGCAGGTCTACGTCGGCCTCGCGTCCGGCGCGCTCGACGCCGCCGCGGTCTACACGCGGGAGACCGCGCGGGCCTGGACACTGTCCGATGTAGACAAAGCGACGCAGGACCCGTACACCCTGGCCGGGTACGGCGAACTGGTCGCGACGGCGCGCGCGGCCGGATTCGCCGTCGACGCGGCGGTTTCCGCGCTCGGTGACGCGGACGAGCGCGGATTCGACCTGACCCCGGCCGAGCGTGCCGAAGCGGCGATCGCCATCTCGTCGGCGAAGATCGTCGCGAGCCGGGCGGCCGTCGAAACCACGAGCAAGGTCTTCGAGTTCACCGGCGCGCGGGCCACGGCGACCAAGTACGGCTTCGACCGGTTCTGGCGCAACGCCCGCACGCTGACCCTGCACGATCCCGTGACCTACAAGGCACGCGAGGTCGGCGACCACTTCCTCAACGGGATCCCGCCGCGCCTCTCGGGGTACAGCTGATGACGCTGCCGATCCTCGCCGAAAGCGTCCGTCTCGACGACGACGGCGTGCACATCCTCGACCGGCGCGTCTTCCCGTTCGCGCGGGAATGGGTGCTGTGCCGGACTTCGGAGGAGGTCGCGGTGGCCATCGAAGAGATGGTCACCCAGTCTTCCGGGCCGTATTTCGCCGCGCTGGGCGCGATGGTGCTCGGCGCACGCGAGGCGGCGGGGCTTCCCGACGCCCGCGCGTACCTGGAGCGGGTGGGGGAGCGGATCATCGCCACCCGCAAGACGAACAACCACCTTCGCAAAGCCGTCGCCGCCGTACTGTCCGAAGTAGACAAATCGGCAGGCGATCTCGTCGAGGCCGCGACGGCCGGTGCGCAAGTAGGTGACGAATTGTATCGGTCGCGCAGCCGCGCGCTCGGGGAGCACACGGCCGCGCTCGTGCCGGACAAGGCGACCGTGCTCACGCACTGCTGGGCGGATCTGTACCTGGTCGAACTGGTACTGGCCGCGCGGCGCCACGGCAAGGAGTTCTCCTTTCTCTGCACGGAAACCCGGCCGTACCTGCAGGGCGCGCGGCTGACCGCGGAGACGCTCGCCGAGATGGGCGCCGACACCCGGCTGATCACCGACGGGATGGGCGCCGCTGTGCTGTCCTCGGGCGAGGTCGGCGCGCTGGTGACCGCCGCCGACCGCGTCACCATGGACGGCCACGTCGTCAACAAGATCGGCACCCTGGGGCTCGCGGTCGCGGCGGAGGCGTTCGGTGTGCCGTTCCACGCGATGGTCCAGGCACCCGACCAGGCCGCGCCGACCGGCGCCGACGTGCCGATCGAATACCGCGACGGCGACGAGGTGCTGAGCGCGCTCGGCCATCGCGTCGCCAGCGAACGCGTCCGTGGGCACTATCCGGCCTTCGACGTGACACCGCCGCGTTTCGTCACCACGGTGGTGACCGACCGCGGGGCCTTCGAACCCGGACGGCTCCGCGAGTACTACGCAGAAGGGGAAGCGAACCAGTGACCGCAACGCTGACCGCCCGATGGGTGGTCCTCGACATCGAGGGCACGCTGACCGCGACCAGCTACGTGCACGTGACCCTCTACGACTACGCGCGCCCGCGCCTCGGGCCGTGGATCGACGAGCATCCGGACGATCCCGAAGTCGCCGACGCCGTCGCGCGGATCAAGGAACTCGGCGGGCTCCCCGCGGACGCGTCCACAGCGGACGTCGTGGGGGTGCTGCACGGCTGGATGGACGCGGACCAGAAGATCGCGCCGCTGAAGACGTTGCAAGGGCTGATCTGGCAGCGCGGGTACGCCGACGGGGACCTCACGACGGAGTTCTTCGGCGACGTCGCGCCGGTGCTGCGGTCCTGGCACGAGTCGGGACTGCGGCTGGCGGTGTTCTCCTCCGGTTCGGTCGCCGGGCAGGTCGCGTCGTTCTCGCGTACCACCGACGGCGACGTCACCGGCCTGTTCGAGAAGCACTTCGACACCGTCAACGCCGGGCCGAAACGTGAGGCGCCCTCGTATCGCGCGATCGCGTCCGCGCTGGAGGCCGAGCCTGGCGACATCGTGTTCTTCTCCGACGTCCCGGCCGAACTGGACGGTGCCGCCGCCGACGGCTGGCAGACCGTCGGCCTCGCGCGCGACGGTGAGCCCTTCGGCGACGCGGACTTCGGGGCACACCGGACGATCCGGACGTTCGACGAGGTGAAGGTCGTGCCGCGGTGACGACGCTGGAACTCGCCGGCCGCGCGCTGGCCGAGGAATCCGCCCGGTTCGCCAGTCTGGGGTGGATGCGGGGAACGTCGGGCAACCTCTCGGTGGTGCTCGGCCACGATCCGCTGCGAGTCGCCGTCACCGTCAGCGGACGGGACAAAGGCGAGCTGACCAGCGACGACGTCGTGGTGGTCGGTGAGGACGGGCTGGCCGTGGCCGACCAGCCGCATCCGGACAAGGTGCCTTCGGCCGAGGCCGGTCTGCACGCCCGGATCGCGGCGGTCTCGGGGACGGGCGCGGTGATCCACGTGCACGCGCTCGCGCCGGTGGTGGCCGCCGAGCACTGGCCGGACGGCGTCGAACTGCGGGACCTGGAGATGCTCAAGGGTTTCGGCCGTGCCGCGCACGACGACCTGGTGACCATCCCGGTGATCGCGAACGGCCAGGACATGCGGGCGCTCGGTGACGCGTTCGAGGCCGGGTTCCGGGCCGACACGCCGGCGGTGATCGTCGCGCGGCACGGGATCTACGTCTGGGGCGATGACCTGCGCCACGCGAGGCACCGGCTGGAATGTTTGGAGTGGTTGCTCCGGTTCAAGGTGGAGACAAGACTGGTCAGTGAGGAAAGGGGAGCGCGATGACGCTGCTGACCGTGTGGCCGGACGATCGGCCCGACGAGATCGCGCTCAGGACCGAGGACCCGGCCGTGATCACCGCCGAACTGGGGCGCCTCGGTGTCCGGTTCGACCGCTGGGACCTCGTTCCGGACTTGCCGCGCGACGTGACGCCCGAGCAGGTACTGGCCGCCTACGAGGAGCCGATCGGCAAGGTCTCGGCCGCCGAGGGCTACACCTTCGTGGACGCCGTCCGGATGACTCCGTCCGACGAACCAGGCTGGACCGCCGAAGCCGCCGAAGCCCGGCAGAAGTTCCTCGCCGAGCACACCCACGACGACGATGAAGACCGCTTCTTCGCCCGTGGGTCCGGTGTGTTCTACCTGCACGTGGGTGGCAAGGTGTACGCGGTGCTGTGCGAGGCGGGTGACCTGCTGAGCGTGCCGGCCAACACCACGCACTGGTTCGACATGGGGACCCGGCCCGACTACGTGTCCGTCCGGTTCTTCCACGACGACGGCGGCTGGGTCGGCAACTTCACCGGGGCCACGCTGGCCGGGAACTTCCCGGACTTCGACACGCTGGCCGCCGGGCGCCGCTGACCTCTGCCGCAATTAGTCCTCTAGTTGCGGTCCTTGCCGATGCCATGAACGGCCCGTTACTTGCAAATTTTGCAAGTAACGGGCCGTTCATAGCGCGCTGCCGGGTCTGTCAGGCGGGAGTCCAGAGGGCAGGCACGTTCGGCGGCTCCCAGCCGGGCAGGGAACGGTGGCCCTGGCGGCACACGTAGGCCGTGCCGTTGTGGGTCACCCTGGTGCCCGTCGCGTAGTCGACGTTCGGCTTCCAGGCGTCGGACGGCGCCGTGGTGGTCGTCGTCGGCGTGGTGGTGGTCGGCCGGGTGGTGGTCGTGGTCGGACTGGTCGTTGTCGTAGTTCCGGTGGTGGGCGTCGTCGTGGTCGTCGGGGGAGCACCGCCGCCACGCGGGTGGTCCGCCGCGATCGCGTAGGTCGTCCCGCCGAAGGTGAAGGTGTAGTTCGACGGCGACGCGATCGGCATGTAGTAGTTCAGCCGGATTTCGATCGTGGCGCCCGGCGCGATGGTCTGCCAGGTCGGCACGGTCACCGCGACGCGCTGGAAGTCTCCCTTCATCCCACCGACGTTGGGCCCGCTATGGCCCTTGCTCGTGACCGTCAGGCCGAAGCCGGATTGGTCGGTCATGCTGCCGGGCGCGCTCGTGCCGTAGTCGAACTCGATTTTCGTACCACCGGGGATGGTGGTGGTCGAATTGTTGGTGATGCGCATCCGCGGGGTGATCGGATAGTTCGCGTCGCCCAGTGCGAACCCCGTCAGGTTGACGTTCACGTCGAGCACCGACGAGGGTGCGGGACGCGACGACTTGGTGTTGCCGTACGGGGCGGCACCGCGGAGGCCGTCGTTGATCTTCGTGATCAGCGTGTCGCCCATGAAGTACTGGCCCTTGGCGTCGTCGAAGGCGTAGTCGCCCGCCAGTTCCCAGATCATGATGCCGCCGATGCCCTTGTCGGCCACGTACTTGGCCTTCGTGGCGAGCGAGGCTTCGTCCTCAGTGGACAGGAACACCTTCTTGTCGTTGTTCCACAGCCACGGTGTCACCATCGTGTCGTCGTAGTGCCGGTTGTAGCTACCGGAAATCCGGTCCGTCGGGTCGGTCTTCGGGGTGAGCCCGTACGCCTCCAGATAGTCCGGGGTGATCTCGTTCTCGAGGTTCTTCGCGTGCCACATGGGGTTCGCGCCCGCGGGCACTTCGCCGCCTGCCAGGCCGAGGTCGTGCCAGAGGTTGTCGATGCCGATCGCACCGTTACCGCAGGGCACTGTCGAGCCGACATGGGAGCCTGTGCCGGGTGGACATTGTTTCTGGTCCGGCAGTGGCGCCTTGCCCCACAACCCGTTCGTCCCGCCGCTCACTCCTTGCCAGCCCCGGGTGTAGAACCCGACGCCGATGTTGATCCGGCCCGCTTGCATCGCGCCTCGGAAATAGTGATAGGCCCAGTCGGTGTTGAGATACCCCTGACCGTCGTACTGCGGTGTCGTGTACACCTGCCAGTGCGCGAGTTCCGCGTCCTTGCCGTTGTCGTAGAGCGCCGCGTTCGGCCCGGCGAACTGGTTCCACGCGCCGTGCAGGTCGTAGCTCATCATGTTGGCGTAATCGAGATATCGCGTCACGCCGTAGACCTCCTGGCCGCGCAGCAGCCAGCCGGACGCGGGCACGGCCGCGGTCAGCAGGTAGTGCTTGCCGTCGGCGGCACCGGCCCGGTCGATCTTCTCGCGCAGCGTGCGCATCAGGTTCTCGTAGCCCGCCCACAGGGTGCCGCGGTTGGACTGCGCGATCCAGTAGTCGTCCGGGTTTCCGGCGTAGCTGGCCGACGTCGCGTACTCGTAATCGATGTCGGCGCCGTTGAATCCGTAGTCACGCAGGAACTTCACGACGGAATCCGCGAAGACGTCAATGGTCGCTTGGCTTTGCGTCATCTTGTAGAACCCGCCCGACGCGTTGCGCGTGCCGTCCGGGTTGAGGAAGCCGCCGGTCTCGGCCCAGCCGCCGATCGAGATCAGCGACTTCACGTTCGGGTTCTGCTTCTTGTACTTGGTCAGCAGATTGAAATGCCCCTTGTAGGGCAACGACGGATCCATCTCGGCGCCGGGAACGCCCGGCCATTCCATGCCGATGGCCTCGTTGTTCGCGCCCGGGTTGCCGACCGAAACCTTGTTCTGCGTGTCGATGTGGGCGAACGCGTAGTTGAGGTGGGTCACCTTCGACCACGGGATGTTGTTGACCAGGTAGGACGGCGAACCGTTCTTACCGGTGCGCCAGCTGGTGAAGTAGCCGATCACGCGGCGGGAATGTTCCGCCCCCAGTGATTCCCGGCCGTTCGTGTCGTAGACGGTGCAGTAGGGGGTGTCGACGCCGGGTGTCCGGTAGAGCCCGTCGGGTCGACAGTCCTCATGGCCTGCCGCGTTCGACGTGGACGGGGTGACGACGACGATCATGAGTCCGGCCAGCGCGATGAGCGACGCCAGCAGGGGGAGTAGTTTCCTGGTTCTCCTTGGCACGCCGAACCTCCGACAGTGGAAGATGGCCCTCGGTCTCAGCAGCTTGAGCCGCTGACCAGGCGCGCGTCAATAGGTGTAGACCAATTTCCATCCTGTGCCGTAGAGCGAGGCGGACCTGTGCCGCGTCAGGTCCGGTCCGGGGGTGGTCATACTCCCGGCCACATCTGGTGAGTGCTATGTCCCCGTGCCCTTCGACGCGACAGAAAACTCGTTGCCGTCGGGATCCGCCATTTCCATCTGCCCGCTTTCCCCGATGCCGAGCCGGGTCGCGCCGAGCGAAACCAGTCGATCGACGTCCGAAAGAGGGCCGCTCAAAGCGAAACGCACCCGGTTCGGCCCGATCTTGGCGTCGAACGGCGGGCCGCCCCAGGTGATCTTCGGGCCGCCGTGCGGGGAGCGGATCGCGGTCTCCTGATCGCGGTCCCAGACCAGTGGCCAGCCGAGCGCCTCGCTCCAGAAATAGCCGACCTCCTGCGAACCGTCGCAGGCGAGCGCGCCGACGAATCCGCATTCGGCGAGGAAGGTGTTCCCCGGTTCGATGACGCAGAACTCGTTGCCCTCGGGGTCGGCCAGCACGACGTGCTCTTCCTCGGGGCTCTGTCCGATGTCGATGTGCCGTGCACCGAGTTCCAGTGCTTTCGCCACGATGTTTCGCTGGTCCTCGATGGACTCGCTCGTCAGGTCGAAATGCGCGTGGTTCTTGCGGGACTTCGGTTCCGCGCTCGGTATGAACCGCAGACGGACACCGGTCTCGTCGTTCGGGACCAGCGTTTCACCGTCGATTTCCCAGCCGAGAAGGCCGACCCAGAAACGTGCGAGACGTTGCGGGTCGTGCGCGGCGAAGCAGATTGCGTGCAGGGTGACTGCCATAAGTGACGTTAAGAGCGGCTGAGACCGACGCGCAACCGATTAAAGCGTGAAGGCCCCCTTCCCTCGGCTGAGCCGAGGGGGTGGATTTCAGGGGTCGTTGCAACACGGGTGATCAACTGGTTTTGGTGAGGAGTTTAGCGAGGCGCTCGGCTGGGGTGTCCCAGTCGAGTGTTTTGCGTGGGCGGCGGTTG
>NZ_JADNQM010000077.1:0-13656 GCF_046269425.1 Amycolatopsis sp. cmx-11-12
ACACAGCCCAACAAGCATAACTACATGGAGAGCCCGTTGCGGCGAGAGTCGCACGGCGGGTTCGGCGGGCGGCCTCTGGGAAACGCACCCGAGGAAACTCGGGCGGCGCGCCCAGGGCCGACCCATCCCGGCTGGGGAGCCGTCGGCGACGGCTGGGTCCCGTCGCGGACGCCTGACCAGCCCGGATGAGGTTCGGGGTGGGCGAAGCGCGTGGCGCCGACCGGGGCCGCCGCGTACGGGATCGCGCGGTAAAGCTCGCCGAAAGGGTCACGGATGCCGCTCACGACGCCCGCTGGGGTTTCTGCTTGTGGGGACACGAAAAATCCTTTCAGGACAGGCGGGAGAAGCCCGCCCACTCCTTGATCGCGAACTTCGGGCCCCTGCGCTCGACCCGCAAGGCGCCCTGAGCGCCGAAGTGCGCCGGGAAGACGAGCGCGTTGTTGTCGGCGGCGCGGCCGAGCACCTTGTGCCGGGTCGCCCTGGACTCGGCCGGGTCCTCGCAGAAGGCGGAGTTGGTGTCCGGCTCCACGATCTGGAGCGCGGAGTGCGCGAGGTCACCGACGAACACCGCGTGCTCGCCGCCGGATTCCAGGGTGAGTACGGACGAGCCGGGGGTGTGACCGGCGGCGAGGTCGAGCCGCAGGTTCCGGTCGATCCGGTGCGTGCCGTCCCACAGCCGGGCCAGGCCAGCCTCATGGACTGGCACGACGCTGTCTTCGAAGACGTTCTGGTTGCCGCGGCCCAGCACGGACTTGTGCTCGTTGGCCGGATCCCAGAACTCGAAGTCCCGCTTCGGCATCAGGTAGGTGGCATTGGGGAAAGTCGGCACCCAGTGGCGGCCTTCTAGGCGGGTGTTCCAGCCGACGTGGTCGATGTGCAGGTGGGTGTTGACCACGACGTCGACGTCTTCGGGCCGCACGCCGGCGGCCGCGAGGTTGTCGAGATAAGGGGTGTCGAGACGGTTCCACACCGCCGCGTACGGCCGGTCCTTGTGGTTGCCGACGCCGGTGTCGACGAGGATCGTGCGGCCCTCGCTGCGCAGGAGCCACGACTGGATCGCCGAGTGGCACTCGTCCGTCTCGGGATTCCAGAAGTCGGGCGCCAGCCAGCCGCGGTGCTCGTCCCACGAGCCTTCGGGGCTTTCCGGCAGGAACTCGGCCGGTGTCATCTCGACCGAACCGTAGAACTCTTTGACACGGGTGATCGTGACGTCGCCGATGGTGATCTCATCCATGTGACCGAGCCTGGCGCCGCGGACACGCGCGGACCACGCCCCGCTTGTCCTACCACTGGCGGGGTGTGGCTGAGGCGGACCGTGGCGGCGGATACTCGGATCATGGACGGACCTGGACCGCTCGGCGACTTCCTGCGGGCACGGCGGGCGCGATTGCGACCGGAGGACGTCGGCCTGCGCGACCTCGGGCCGCGCCGACGGGTGGCCGGGTTGCGACGCGAGGAACTGGCCCAGCTCGCGGGCGTCAGCGTCTCGTACTACACGCGGCTGGAGCAGGGCATGTCCCGCGGCGCCTCGGCCGAAGTGCTCGACGCCATCGCCCGCGCGCTGCTGCTCGACGACCACGAACGCGACCACCTCGGCCGTCTCGCCGGCATCGCCCGCCACAAGCCACGGGCACGCCGCCCCCGCCCGGAAAAGCTCCACGACGAGACGCGGGATCTCCTGCGCACCATCGAGGCTCCCGCGCTGGTACTCGGCCGCCGTTCGGACATCCTGGCGTGGAACGGCCTCGGACACGCCCTGCTGGCCGGTCATCTGGACTTCCACGCCCCGGCGGATCCGGCGCGACGGCCGAACATCGGCCGGATGCTGTTCCTCGACCCGCACAACCGCGAGCTTTACGTGGACTGGAAGCGGAAGATCCGCGCGGTGGTCGGCAATCTGCGGATCACCGTCGGCAGGCATCCCGACGATCCGCTGCTCGCGGAGCTGATCGGCGAGCTGACGATGAAGAGCCCGGAGTTCGTCGCGCTCTGGGGCGACCACCGCGTGCAGCCCTGCGACGCCGCGGCCTACGAACTGCACCATCCCGTCGTCGGCACGGTGACGGTGACCCAGCAGACCCTGTCGATCGCCCGCTCACCGGATCAGCTGCTGATCGTGTGCACGACCCCGGCCGGCTCGGCCGACGCACAGGCCCTCGCGTTGCTCCGGCAGGCGGGTTCATGCCTTGTCGTGCACGGTGATCGCGTAGCCGTCCGGGTCGGAGAAGGCGAACGTGCGGCCGAACGGCCCGTCGAACGGTTCCGTGACGATGGGGACGTCCGCCGCGACCAGCCGGTCGTGTAGCGCCTGCGCGTCGTCGGCGTGCAGCCACAGCGCCACCCCCGCCCCCGGCTGCGGGGAGATGGCGTCCAGGTCCATCCCCGGCACGGGTTCCCGCACCGCGAACGGGATCGGCTCGGTGCCGAACACCACCGCGTGGGGCGGGGCGACGGGCAGCCTGCGCAGCCCGAGGTGGGTTTCGTAGAACCCGGCCGCGCGATCGAGGTCGCGGACTTGCAGCGAGAAGAAATCGAGTCCGGTCACGGTCATGTCGTCCTCCATCAATGTCAGTGTGTTGACATCGCCAACGTATGTCATGATGCTGACATGAGTCAAGGCGAGACGGTCGGCCCGCTGGACCTGGCGGTGGGGTACATGCTGAAACGAGCGGCGACGGCGCTTCGCACGGCCATGGACACCGCTTTGCGCCCCCTCGACCTCACCGTGCCGCAGTACTCCTGCCTCGAAGTGCTCTCGCAACGGCCGGGACTGTCCAACGCGGAACTCGCGCGAGCCGTGTTCGTCACCCGGCAGTCGATGAACCTGGTGCTGCGCGGACTACAGGACCGCGGACTGGTCACCCGCCCGGCGACCGCGCCGCAGGGCCGCGCCCTGCCCAGCACGCTCACCCCCGCCGGACGCGCCCAGCTCCGCACCGCCAGCGGTCTCGTACGGGCGGTCGAGAAGCGCATGCTCGAACCTTTTACCTCGACCCAACAAGACCGGCTACTGGCCGATCTCGTCGCCTGCGCCGACGCCCTCACACCCCCCGACGACGCGTGATCTCCGCCCAATCACGCGAGTTCGCCGCCCAAGCACGCGAGATCGCCATTCAGGCACAGGCCGGACGGCTCAGGACCTCGTACTCACCAGCGTCTCCGGCTTGAACGCGAACACGGCGTCACCCTGGACGAGCACGTGCCATTCCCCGCAGACCTTGTCGGTCCGGCTTTCCTGACCCTGCGGCCACCAAGGGGCGGCGAGCGTGGCCGCCTGCGTCGCGGCCGGACCCGGCACGCATTCGGCGGGCAGTGTCCCGCCGGTGAACCGCAGGAGCCGCTCCGAACCCGTGGTCCGGATGACCTCCGTGATCGACACTGCCTTGTCCGGCACCCATTCCGGCACCCGCGCGTCCTGGTCCCGCTTGCCCTCCGCGCCGGTCGAGTAGCCGACCGCCTTGACGTGACCGTTCGCCCGTTCGGTCAGTCCCTCTTTGAGACCGCATCCGGTCAGGGCGAAGGTGGCCGTCGCCGCGGTCAGCACCGCAGCCGTGATCTTCCTGTTCATACGATCGAGTCAACCTCGCGAAAGCCTCCGAGGGATCGGACTTTCGGTCGGGCCGGGGCGGCCATCCGGCCGATCTTCACGACGGATAACCGCCAGCGCTCGCCGGCCGCACACACAAGAGTGATCACCATGACCCGGTCACCAGCTGCCCTGTCCGTCCTCGAAGGCATGTACGCGGCGGAAGCCGACTACTTCGCCGCGGGCGGACCCGGCAAGTCGTCCTTCGCGCCACTGGCGCCGTTCTTCTCCCCCGATGTCGTGCTGCACCAGGCGGATGGCCTGCCATACGGCGGAATCTGGCGCGGCCACGAAGGCATGGAGCGGTTCTTCCTCGCCATGAGCGGCACTTGGGACGTCTTCGACATGGTGGAGCAGAGCTTCCTGAGCGAGACCAGCCCGCTGGTCGTCCTGACCCACGTGCACGTCCGGGCCAGGGCCACCGGCCGCGAGCTGGACTTCCCGATCCTGCAGACGATCACCGTCGAGGACGGGCGCATCACCGAGGTGCGGCCGTTCTACTGGGACACCGCGGCGATCGCGGCGGCCTGCACGAACTACCATTCCGCGGATGACCGCCTACCACGATCTTGACGTGTTCGAGGAAGCCGCTTCCCTGCCGGAGCGGCAGCAGAAGATCCTGCTGACCATCCGCGAATGGGTGGTGGAGCACGGGTACTCGCCGAGCACGCGTGAGATCGGCGAAGCGGTCGGGCTGCGGTCGACGTCCTCGGTATCGAAACATCTCGCCGCCTTGGAGGAGAAGGGTTTTCTCCGTCGCAGCAGCTCGATTTCCCGCCCGATCGACGTCCGCGCGTTCCTGCGCGGCACCACGTCGCGCGAATCCACAGAGGACTCTGTGCCGGTCCCCGTCGTCGGTGACATCGCCGCGGGAACGCCGATCTCGGCCGTCGAGCACGTCGACGACGTGATGACCCTTCCGCGGGAACTTACCGGGCGGGGCAACGTCTTCGGGCTGCGCGTGCGCGGTGACTCGATGATCGACGCGGCGATCTGCGACGGCGACATCGTCGTGGTGAAGCAGCAGCAGGAGGCGCATTCCGGCCAGATCGTCGCCGCGATGATCGACGAAGAGGCCACGGTCAAGGTGTACCGCCGCCGCGACGGCCACGTGTACCTCGAACCGCGTAACCCCGCCTATGACGTCATCGACGGGGACCGGGCGGCCGTGCTGGGCGTCGTGGTTTCGGTCCTGCGCAGCGTCTGAGGAGTTTCTGTCGGTGGGCCGGGGTACCGTCCGGCCCATGTACGAAATCGATTTCGTCGAGTTCCCGTCGAGCTCGGCCGCGGGCTCGAGCGGCTTCTTCGAGAAGGCCTTCGGCTGGACCGCGACGGCCTACGGTCCGACGTACGCCGACGTCCAGAGTGGCGGGGTGGTCTCGTTGGGCTTCCAGGAGGACACCCCGCAGCAGACCACCGCGCCGCTGGTGACGATCCGCACCGACGACCTCGCACGGGCGAGGGGTTCCGTCGAGGCCGCGGGCGGAGTCGTCACGGTCGAGCCGTTCTCGTTCCCCGGCGGGCGCCGGTTCCACGTCCGCGAGCCCGGTGGCGCCGAACTCGCGGTGTGGTCCCCGGACGCCTGACATCAGGCGGCGAATCCGAGCACCAGGGAGGCGGCGACAGGCGCCAGGTACATCAGCGGGAACGCGACGTGCGAAGGCCAGTGCGCGCGGAGCACGGTGATCACGGCGCCCGTGAAGTAGAGCACCAGGCCGATCCCGGCCGCGACGCCGATCGCGGGCAGCCACAGGCCCGCGATCAGGCCGAGCGCGCCCGCGGCCTTGGCGGCGCCGAGCCAGTTCCACCAGGCGTGGGGAACGCTGTAGTCGGCCAGCGGCTGCACGACCCACTTCGCGCGGAAGAAGATCGAGGCGGCCGAGAACGCGGCCATGAACGCTCCGACACTCGTGACGATGACGTAAGCAGTGGACATTTCGGTTTCTCCCTAGGTTCTCGGTGTTTCGGGTTCTCCGTGGTTCGCCCGGTTGACCCCGGCCACCGAACCGATGTGACAGCGCGGCGCGTGAAGCACGTCACAACCCTTGTCGGCGAGTTTTAGAGCAAGCGCTCTGTTATTCTCGCCGCATGGCCCGCCCCCGCGTGCACGACCTGGATCGGCTGCTCGACGCGGCCGAACGCCTCGTCGTCGACGTGGGCCCGCGCGGCGTCACCGTCCGATCCCTCGCGGCCGCCGCGGGAGTCTCCAACGGCACGATCTACCACGCCTTCGGCTCACTCGGCGCGCTAATGGCCCGCGTCTGGCTCCGCGCGGCGAGCGACTTCCTCGATTTCCAGACCGAACTGGCCGGTCAGGAGGCGGACCCGGTCGCGGCGGCCATCGCCGCGGCCGACGCGCCCGCCGCCTTCGCCGCCCGGAGGCCGGAGGCGGCCCGGCTGCTCATCACCGTCAAGAAGGAGCACCTGCTCGGCCCGCAGGTCCCCGACGACCTCGCCGGTGCTCTGGTGGCGCTCGACAAACGCCTGGTCACGCTTCTGGTCAGACTCGCCGACCGCCTTTGGGGCAGGCGGGACGCCCGAGCCGTCGAAGTACTCACGACCTGTGTGGTCGACCTGCCGACCGCCCTGTTCCTCCGACCGTTCACCGAGGGCGAGCCGATCTCCGAAGACTTACGTGGCAGGCTCTCCGCCGCGGTCCACGCCGTTCTCCTGCTCCCACCCCCACGAAAGGACTGACGATGCCGACTCTGCGCTACGACGCCCCGGTGTTCCTGCTGGACCTCGGCGACGACGAGAACCGCTTCTCGCCGTCCTGGCTGCAAACCGTCCATTCCCTGCTGGACACCGTCGTCGCGCATCCGGATCCCGCGGTGCTGGTCACCGTCGGCTCCGGGAAGTTCTATTCGAACGGCCTCGACCTCGATTGGCTCACCAGCAACGCCGCCCGGGCCGCGGAGTACGTCGGTGACGTCCACGAACTGCTGGCCCGTGTGCTCACCCTCGGCGTGCACACGGTCGCCGCGATCAACGGGCACGCCTTCGGCGCCGGGGCGATGTTCGCGATGGCGCACGACTTCCGGGTGATGCGCGCCGACCGCGGGTACTTCTGCTTCCCCGAGGCGGATATCAACATCCCCTTCACGCCGGGGATGGCGGGGCTGATCCAGGGCAAGCTCACCCCCGCCGCCGCCATCGCGTCGATGACCACGGGGCGCCGGTTCGGCGGCACGGACGCGCGGGATCTGGGTCTCGTGGACGCCGTCGCCGAGAAACCCGCGCTGATCGAGTACGCCGCCGACCTCGTCCGCCCGCTGGCCGGGAAGGACCGCGGCACGCTTTCCGCGATCAAGACGACGATGTTCACCCCCGCCGTCACGGCACTTCGCGGCGAGTAAGGGCACAATCATCGATTGTGAGCGAAGATATTTTGCGCGCCGACGACCCGGACGTCGCCGAAGCCCGTAACGGGGACGACGCGGCGTTCAACCGCCTAGTGGAGCCGCTGCGCCGCGAGTTGCACGCCCACTGTTACCGCATGCTCGGCTCGACCCACGACGCCGACGACGCCTTGCAGGACGCGCTCCTGCGGGCCTGGCGCGGGCTGGAGCGGTTCGAGGGGCGCAGCTCGATGCGCACCTGGCTCTACACCGTCGCCACCCGCACCTGCCTCGACACCGCCGCCGCGCGCGGCAAGCGGGCCCTGCCGATGGACCTCGGCCCGTCGAGCGAGCGGGCCGTGCTCGAACACGCCCCGGTGACCGAGGTCGCGTGGCTCGGCCCGTATCCCGACGGGAGCCTCGGCCGGGGCCCGGCGGGGCCCGACACCCGGTACGAGCAGCGCGAGGCCGTCGAGCTGGCGTTCGTCGCGGCGTTACAGCACCTGCCGGGCAACCAGCGGGCGGCACTGCTGCTCTTCGACGTCCTCGGCTTCTCCGCCGCCGAAATCGCGTCCACAATGGACACTTCGGTCGCGGCGGTGAACAGCGCGCTGCAGCGCGCGCGGGCGATCGTGGCCGAGAAGGTCCCGTCGCCGAGCCAGCAGCAGACCTTGCGGAAGCTCGAAGACGCGCGGGTCCGCGAGATCGCCGCGGACTTCGCCTCCGCGCTGGACCGCGGCGACGCGGACGCGCTCGTGGCGTTGCTGACCGAGGACGTCACCTGGTCCATGCCGCCGCTCGCCCACTGGTACCGCGGCATCGAGGCCGTCTCCGACTTCGCCGTCGAGGTCCCGATCAGCCGGTGCCCGAGCTGGCGCAACGAGATCATCACCGCCAACGGCCAGCCCGCCGTCGCCTGCTACGTCGGCGAATCGGCCGACGTCGAGCACCACGCGTGGTCGATCAACGTGCTTTCCCTCCGTGACGAGCAGATCTCCGCGATCACCTCGTTCCTCGATCCGGCCGTGTTCGCGCGATTCGGCCTTCCCCCGACGAAACCCTGACGGGGAATGCGCAAGAAGGTGCTGATCGGGCTGGCGGTGATCGTCGCCATCGTCGGCGTGGTCTTCGGTGGCGCGTTCGCCTTCCAGCGCGAGCTGATCTACCTCCCCGAGGCAGGTCCGCTACCGGGCGCCGCCGACGTCCTGCCCGGCGGCCGGGACGTCACGCTCACCACCTCGGACGGACTGAGTCTCGCGAGCTGGTACTTCCCGGTCGCCCAGGCGAAGGCGACCGTGCTCGTCGCGCCGGGCAACGCCGGGAACCGGTCGTACCGCGCGCCGATGGCCCGCGCGCTGACCGCGCGCGGGCTGTCGGTGCTGCTTCTGGACTATCGCGGCTACGGGGGCAATCCCGGCGATCCGTCCGAGGACGGGCTCGCGCTGGACGTCCGCGCCGCGCGGGAGTTCCTGCTGCGCGAGGCCGGAACGCCGCTGGTGTACTTCGGCGAGAGTCTCGGCTCGGCGGTCGTCACCGAACTGGCCACCGAACATCCGCCGTCCGCGCTCGTGTTGCGCTCGCCGTTCGTCGACCTCGCGTCGGTCGGACAGCGGCACTACCCGTTCCTGCCGGTCCGGTGGCTGCTGCGGGACGAATTCCCGACGCGGGACTACGTCGCGCGCGTGAAAGCCCCGGTCACCGTGGTCTACGGCTCGGCGGACTCGATCGTCCCGGCCGGGCAAAGCCGTGAGGTGGCGCGGGCGGCCGGCGCCAGGACGGTCGAAGTCCCCGGCGCCGACCACAACGACCCTGTGTTCTCCGACGGGCCGGAGCTGATCGACGCCATCGCGGGCCGCTGACGGGCCTCAGGCCCGCCGCGCGCTCCGGCGCAGTGACAGGGAGTGGCCGGGGTTGAGCTTGCGGCCGAGGCGGTCGGCCTTCGGCCACCGGACGTCGGTCGCCCAGCGCGCTTTCTCGAACAGCCAGATCAGCCGCGCGGAGATGTCGAGCTGGCCGCGGCGGACGCCGTGCCGGGCGCCGGTGGGGTCGGCGTGGTGGGAGTTGTGCCAGGACTCGCCCATCGAGGCGATGGCGAGCGGCCAGAAGTTCGCGGACTTGTCCCGCGCGGCGAACGGGCGGTCACCGATCATGTGACACAGCGAGTTCACCGACCACGTGACGTGGTGCAACAGCGCGACGCGGACCAGGCTCGCCCAGAAGAACGCCGTCAGCGCGCCCCACCAGGACATCGTGATCAGGCCGCCGAGTACGGCGGGCGCGAGCAGTGTGACGACGGTGAGGACCGGGAACAGCTTGTCGATCCGGGCGATGTCGCGATCGGCGAGCAGGTCGGGCGCGAAGCGCTGCGCGTTGGTCTTCTCGCGGTCGAACAGCCAGCCCATGTGGGCGTGCCAGAAACCGCGGGCCAGCGCGGCGGGACCGGTGCCGAAGCGCCACGGGGAGTGCGGGTCGCCTTCACGGTCGGAGAAGGCGTGGTGGCGCCGGTGGTCGGCCACCCAGCCGATGACCGGGCCCTGCATGGCCATGCTGCCGGTGACCGCGAGCGCGATCCGCAGGCCGCGATTGGCCTTGAAGGCGCCGTGGGTGAAGTAGCGGTGGAAACCGACGGTCACGCCGAGACCGGTCAGGAAGTAGAACCCGGCGGCAAGGCCGAGGTCCACCCAGCCGAGTCCCCAGCCCCAGGCGAAGGGGACGGAGGCGGCGAGTGCCAGCAGTGGCACCACCGCGAACAGTTTGACGAGAAAGTTTTCGGTGTTGGACTGCTCCCCGGACAACATCGGTTGCGGCGCTTGCCGCTCTTCGCTGTCCGGGCGTCTTAGAACTGAAGTCATTTTGTTGTCTCTTGTCGATGGCCAGGGCGAGTTTCAGCTTGTGTCACGCCACGGCGCACGAAAGAGCGTCGCCCGCGACGAATTCTGTGCGAGCGTGCTTGGACAACACGACACCCAAAACGTTGATCTACCTCGTTCAACGAACGGCGTCGACCGAAGGTTCCGGTGCGGGATAAGAGGGTTCGCGAAAAAGATCCATGTATCGCTCTCCCTGAGGAGTCGCGTGATCGTGTCGCTCGACCTGAGCGTCGAGCGGATGGCTGAACAGCGCACTGTCCGTGCTGTGAGTTTTGACGGTGAAACCTTTCGAAGGGACCGCTCGTTCGCGGTCATCGGCGAGGCCGGGGGCGTTTTCCACCCGTCTCGCGCCGGAGCGGCGTCACGCCGAGAGGGCGTCGCCATCCCCAACGATACACGCCCCGGGGCCGAAACCCCAGGGCGCCCCGCCTCAGATCAGCCGAAATCCGGCGCCGGCGCCGTCACGTTGAGCGCCGCGACGACGGTTTCCTCCTCGTAGGCGAAATGTGCTTCGAGCCTGCCCGCGAGCGCGTCGAAGTCGTCGCGCAACCGGACTGGATCGCTCTCGCCATGGACGTACCCCTCGACGAGTTCGCGGATCCGCTTCTGTAACTCCGCGACCACGACGTGATCCTCTCCTAGCTTCGTCAAAGCCGGCGCGAGCGCGGGAAACCGTTGCGCCAGCATCGGAAACGCGCCCATGTCCTCGCCGGTATGATGCTTGGTCAGCGCCTCGCAGAACGAAACACAGTGCGCTCGCAGGGATTTCTCCATGACCAGCGCATCCGCGCGCCCGGCCACGATGTCCTCGACCCCGGCGCGCAAGGTCTTGAGTTCCTCGCGCAGCCACTCGTGGACCTCCACCAGGAAGTCCCCCATCCCCCGCACCCGGTCGTCGATCCGGTGCAGGATCACCACGGGCAGCACCCGCGTCGTTTTCGCTTGGTACTCGGCGAATCCCGGTTCCTCGGCGACGATCTTCGCGAACAACACGTCACGTTCCGCCGACGGCGGAACGGCCGCGATCGCCTCGTAGCTCTCGGTCCCCGTCTCGATCGTGACCCGCTGATCGTGCCGGATGTTGTGGTACCACCCCGGATGCGCCGGCGCCCCCATATTCGAAGCGACGACGACGGTCTTACCGTCGATTTCGAGGTACCCCAACGGATTCGTACGCCGTTCACCACTCTTGGCGCCGGTGGTGGTGAGCAGGATGAGCTCCCACCCCTCGAACACGCCGCCGAGTTTTCCCTTGTTCCGCCTGAATTCCTCGATCACCTGGTCGTTGAAGCCGGTCAACGCGATCCTTTCCCATCGATGTGTCGACAGGAGGGCGCGGAACCACCACCGGAAGAAGGCACGTCAAGTCTGGAGACGCCCGGTTTCGGGCGCACCGCATGGAGGCGTCATCCCACGACGCGGGGATGACTGAATGCGAGAGACGGTGTGTGCCGATCTCTGGTGGCTGAGTAGCCGCTACCTCCATGCGTAGGCCCATACGGGGCTCGGGATCGACGCTAGCACAAGGTCGACTCGGTCGCCGCAACTACATGAAGGCCCCCTTCCTGTACCTAGGCGCAATGAAGGGGGCCTTCATGTACTGGTGTGGGTCGCGTTTCGTCGGCTGAGACGAGGAGGGCCGGGTGATCACGGGGTCAGGCCGAGGATTTCCGGCCGCACGGCGTACTTTCGCCAGTACCGTCCGGGATCCGGGACCAGGCGCCGTTGTTCGAGATCCAGCAGTCCGGAAAGGCTCTCCACCTCGGCCACCACGGCCCCGTCCGGTGTCACGAATTCCTGGACGACCCGTGACACTTTGCCCGGCTCCCAGGTGAACCTGGTCAGGACGTCGATCCGCGCACGGGCGCGAAGCTCACGGCGGAACCGGATCGTGGTTTCGAGGTTGACCGGGCCGAGGTTTCCGGCCTTGAGCGCCAGCGGATCCACCCCGGCAGCCCACACGCATTCCCAGCGCGCGTGATCGGCGTACGCGAGGTAGGCGGGGCCGCGGACGTGACCGTTGATGTCAAGATCGTCCGTGCGGATGTCGATGGTGACGCGGAAAGGTTCGGGCACTTCCCGATCCTCGCCTCGACAGGGCGACTCAGTCTGGAACGTTTCGGCCAGCCCAGGACCGCACGAGCGCGCCGGGTGAGGCACCCGACAGCCGGCGGCACTCCCGTCCGAGATGGGACTGATCCGCGTAGCCCACATCGGCGGCGACATCGGCGAGCGATGCGTGGTCCCGCGCGACGGCCTCGACCCGCTTGAGGAACCGGTGGAACCGCAGCACCCGCTGTAGCTCCTTGGGGCCGACGCCGACGTCGTGCCGCACGTGCCGCCGAAGGCCACGCTCGCTCACACCCAGCTCCGCCGCCACCTGGTCGGCGCGAGCGCCGGGCGCACGCAACGCGCGAGCGGCCGCGACGGACAGCCCGTCCAACTCGACGTCCCGGAGCCTGTCAGCGACCAGTGCTTCCAGTACAGACCGCGCCTCGCCAGGCGTCACGCACGCGGCCAGCCTGGATTCCGCACCACGGGCCCTCGCGGCCCACAGGTCGCGCAACGGTGTGGCGCCCGCGGTCAGCTCAGTCATCGGCAGGCCAAGGACCGCGCCGCCGACACCGCACCGCAGGCGGAGCCCGGCGGTCCAGTCCGCCGACGGCAGCTCATGCCGCAGCATCCCGCGCACCGTGGTGACCGCGGCGAGCACCCGCCCGTCCCAGACGAGGTCCACGCAGCCGTCCGGGAACACCCTCAGCGGACGGCTGCACCCCACCAGGCCCGTCCAGGCGCTCTCGACCACGCCTGCCACCACCGCGGCAGGCGTACTTTCGCGGTACACCGAACGGCCCGAACGGCGACGCAGCGGAACACCCACGCCCGGCAGTATGCCTCCACCCACCGACAAGATGCGCGCCCCTTGATCTTGCTGAAGACTGCCAGCGTGCTGCGGCCGATACTCGACCCGACCCCCGCCGAGTGGATCTCCTCCAGGCTCGGTGGGACGTTCGGCGCGGCCTGCCGCACGGTCCCGCGCGGATACGCCGCCTACGCCCGGCTGTGCCACCCCGCCGAACGCGACCGCGGCGGCTGGGCGAGCTGGAGCGAAACCGCGGCCGAGACGGGACGGCGTGCCCACAGTGCCATGCAGTGGCACGCACTCGTGGGCTCCCCGGATCCGGTGAATCTCACCGGCTCGCTCTGGCGGGGCTCCCCGCCGGGACGCGGCACCCTGCCTGCACACAGTCTCACCGCTCTGCTGCCCGTCCTCGGCGACCATACGTCCACTTCGGACACCTGGTTCTGCCTTTGGGAAGGCTACGGCTGGGCCGACGAAACGACGTTGTCCCGCGAGCAACTCGACGCACCGCGCCTGCGGCATCCCGGCCGCGAGTACCTGATGTTCGCCGGGCCGCTGACCTCGGCGAAGGAACTCGGCTGGCGGCCGCGGCCCAACTGGTTCGAGGCGCAGTCGCCCAACCTGTTCTGGCCGGACGACCGCGCGTGGTGCGTGGCCACCGAGATCGACTTCGACTCGACCCTCGTCGCCGGTGAGGAGGCCTTGATCGACGCGCTCGTCAAGGCGCCCGGGCTGGAGGCCTGGCGGATCGAGCCCGACACCTCACTGGCCGCCGACGGGGACCGGATCAACCACGTTCCGTGACCGCAGCCCAGAAGAGCCCCACTCGAGCAGGGTCACCCTTGCCCGCGTGAAGGCCCCCTTCCCTCGGCTGAGCCGGGCGAATTCTCGGGGTCCTCGCAACACCTGATGGCTTATGTGGCTGCCAGTAGATCACGCAGGCGCTCGGCTGGTTTGTTCCAGCCGAGCGTTTTGCGTGGCCGGCCGTTGAGTTGCTGG
>NZ_JADNQM010000078.1:0-13439 GCF_046269425.1 Amycolatopsis sp. cmx-11-12
AAACCATCTTCACGGCCTCGTCCTTGAACTCAGGCGAGAACTTCCGTCGACGCTGCGACACTCAATCTCTCCGTCCAGTCTCTCCCACCTTAGTGGGTCAACTGTCCGGAAAGAGCGAGGCATCTCAAGCGTCCGTGGTGGTGTTCGCGGTCAATGGTTTGGGCGGACGTCGTGTCGCTATTGGAGGGAACCGGCGTTGAGCATGGTGATCATGGCGTGAGGTGTGATTGTCGTGGGTCGATCGCTGACTTGGCCGTCTCCTAGTTCGATGACCCGCCATCTGCCGTCGGCGCGTAAGGCGAGGTCGGCTGTGACGAAGGGCAGGTTCAGTTCGGCAATCATGGGCTGAAGTGGGCTTAGGTCGAGCTCAGTGGTTGGTAGGTCATCGGGTGTGTCGGGGTGTGGTCCGGCCAGGAGGCAGGTGCCGTCGATCCACCAGGTGCGGACCTCTGCGGAGACGAAGTTCTCGAAGCGGCGGAGGACGAATCCGCCGGTCATGTCGTCTTCTCGCAGTTGTCGAAACCGGCTCGCGACGGCCCAGGCAGCGTCCGGGTCGTCGAGTTCGGGGATGAATGCCGCCTCGTGCCAATAATGTTTCATCGACTTGGTGTAATCGCGCAGCACGGCCGAGCCAGAACCCAACTCCTCGCGGGCACGGTCGAAGGCGTCGCGGTCGTCCCCGACAGTCCATGCTGATCGAGGGGTAAGGGTCTCCAAGCTGGAATACCAGCCAGGCAGCTCATGCGCTCGTCGATACTGCTCAGCGTTAGTGCGTAGGATGACACCCCGTCGAGCCAGTGCCGCGGCGAAGGTCGCGTAATGCTCGCTGCGGAGCATCCAGCCGCGGTAGATCGCGTCGTCACCGGCCGGGACCCGGCTCACCGCATGCTCGCCCCCGTCGGGCTTGCTCAGGGCGTCATGGTCGATCACCGCAACGTCAATCCCGGCCGCACGAGCGGCCTCCGCTTCCGCCGCGAAATGTTCATCGGGACGACGGGGACGAAGGACATCGGCGGGAACGAGCAACATCATGAGTGCATCCTGCCGGTTCGCCCAGTTGATCTCCAGACATTTTCCAGACAGCCCGCTTGCCGGGAAGAACTGCATAAACAGGATATGGTCACCTGTCTCAGATCGACGCCCGGTCCGACGCCATGCTCCGTCCGCTATTCGGCTACTTGAGAATGCGGCGCGCCTTGCTGGCACGGTGGGTCAAGTGTCTGTACTGGACCGCCCAAGGGCGGAGCGAAGGTTGGGCATGCCCAGATGGGTCACGGTCTGCTGCGCAGTGCGCGTCCGCATCGCTTCGAGTTTCTGCGCTGCGGCTGCCATGGTGGTCTCGATCACGATGACCTCGCCCAGCCAGCCCTGCTCCTTTGCCTCCTCAAGCCTCTCGACGAGATTGGCGTGGATCTCTTCCAGTCGTGGCATTTGGTCTGGGTCGACCCGGAGTAGAGGACACCTGACGCAGGCGTTTTCGTGCGCACAAGGGGTTCCGTGGTCGCGGGCACATGTTCCGAGAACCACCTTTCGTAGCTCAAAATGGGCGAGGAAGTCGTCCCATTCTCCGGTGGTGAGGTCGCGGTATTCCTCTCTGGGTCGCTCGGCCCACCATCGGGCGATGAACGCCCGATGGTGGGCGATCACGTCTTCGGGGTAGATCGCCGCGTAGCCCATCGTTGTGTCCACAGTGGAATGACCGCAGATCTTGGCCGCGATGTGGGGGGGAGGCCCGGAGCGGATGGCATCGGTGACGAAGATTCTCCGGAAATCGTGGGGGCGCCATTCCAGTGGCTGGTCAGCGGCGGTGATCTGGGCGGACTGCGACGTAGCGACGAGACACTCCCGGATGTAGCTGCGGGTGAGTGGCCGGTCTTCGGTGCCGAAACGTCGTTGGAACAGGAACGGCATCGGCGAGCTCCAGGTCTGCTCGAACACGTCGTAGGCGGACACGAGTGGCAGAGCGGCGTTGCCTGCCCGGACTCGGAAGATGATCGCAGTCAAGACCTCGCCGAGCTAGGGCGAGACCAGAAGTAGCCGCTCCGCGTCGGTCTTGGAGGGGCGACTTGATGACCTGCCCGGCTACCAGTAGCTCCAGGCCGCAGCACAGTTTGTCGCGGTGATGGCGTCGAGTCGGGACTCGCCCGTTCAAGGGTAGATCAGCCCAGTCGAATCCGGCGGTGCCAGCTCACGCACCCGGTCGCGCAGCTCGCGCTCCAGCGCGTTGATCTGCACCGTGAGCTCGCGGCAGCGTGCCAGCAGCTCGCGGGCGATGCGTGCCACGAGACCGTCGCTGTCGGCCAGGCGGCGAGCCAGGTCGTCGATGACGCAGTAGCAGCGCAGGCCGGGCGAGGGGACCTGCAGGTCTGGATGGAGTTCGTGCAGGTGCCAACGCGGCCGGTTGACCTGGTGGTGCGCTGCGCCACCAGGTCGTACCGGTAATCGACCAGCAGCTTCACCTCTGGTCGGGGGTCATGGTTCTTGTGGATGTCCGGCTGGTGGCGGGTTACTGACGCTGTCGGGTCCTGCCCGGCGGCTGACGTCGGCGGCGTAGGCGGCCCAGTCGCCGCTGCTGGCGCGCTGCCAGGCGACGGCAGCGCTGATGTGGATGCCGAGCATGCGGGCGAGCAGCGCGGCGGGCGGGTCGGTGGCGAGTTGGAACAGTGCAGTGGAGCGGGATTGTCCGGATTGGATTCCGAGCTCGCGGAGTCGTTCGGCCAGGCGGTAGGTGCTGATGGGGCGTCCGGGTTGCCCACCGGGAAACAGTCAGAGCGAGGCGCCAGGGTCGCCGATGGCGGCGTGGTGGCGACGTGGCGGACGAGTCCGGCGAGTGGTTCTGGGAGCACAACTGGTTCGCTGCCGAGGTGGATGCGGATGTCGTCGCCGGTGTGGATCTGATCGAGGGTGAGGCGGCTGATCGCGGCTGGCCACTGGGCGTAGAGCAGAACCAACAGACCGGTCACCCGATGCTCGGGCTTGATGGTGTCGTCGTGCAGCAGCCAGCGGGCCTGTTCCCAACGGGTCTCGGTGTCGATGATCCTGCCGGCCCACCCCATTTGATGGCTGCGAAGTCCAGTTGGGTCAGCTTCTGTTTGCGGGCCCAGCGCATTCGCCCATCCCGCGTTCGAGCAGATCACCTCGCGCGTGGCGAAGCAGTGCAACCGGATCCGCGGCAAACTGGCGCTGCCTGATGGCGATCGGCGGGGTCCCGGTGGATCAGCTCGCTGGAGTGCCGCAGAGTGCGGAGTCGATCACCTGGGTTCGTGTCGTCGTGCCTTCGGCCTGGACGAAGGTGTTGGTCACCAGTGCCGCGTGTCGGCCGTCGTCGGTGGCGAAGGTCCCCGACGAGTGGCCGGTCGCGGTGTCGCCGACGTGGCCCCACGCTTGCGTTCCGCACGACAGGTCGAGCCGGATCAGCCCGAGGCCGTAGCTCATGCCGGCCGCACCGGGGATGGGAACCGTCGTGCGCATCTGGGCCAGCGCGGTAGGTGAGATGAGCTTGCCGTCGGCGATTGCCTGGTCGAACGTGGCCATGTCCCGTGCGGTCGAGGCGATGGCTCCGGCCGTGGCCCACTGGGACAGTTCCCAGGCGAAGGTCCGGTCGAACCAGAAGAAGAACGGGCCCGACCGGCCGCCGATGTAGCCGGGCAGATAGGGCGTGGCGAGCTGCCGGTCACCGGGGCGGGGGTAGCTGGTCCTGGTCAGGCCGAGCGGCCTGATGATCCTGGTGGTGATCGCGTCCCGGGCCGACATGCCGGTGGTCTGCTCGATCAGCAGGCCGGCCACCAGGAAGTTGACGCTGGAATATCCCCAGCCGGTGCCCGGTGCGAACTGCGGTGGGTCGGCCAGAGCGGCGCGGACTGTCTCCCGCAGGCTGTAGGTGCCGTCCGGGTCGGCCTCGGGCTTGCCGAGGTCGTTGGTGATGCCGCTGGTGTGTTGCAGGATCTGTCGCACGGAGATTGCGGTGCCGTCGTAGCCGTTGCCGTCGACCACGCCTGGCAGATACCGCTCGATCGGGGCGTCCAGGTCGACCTTGCCCTCGTCGGCCAGTTGCAGCACCACGACCGCGGTGAACGTCTTGGTCTGGCTGCCGATGCGGAACTGGTCGTCGGGCGTTATGGACCGCTGGGCGTTGGTGTCCGCGGTTCCGCTGTGCATCTCCCACGAGTGGGTGCGGTTGCCGGCGTGGACAGCCGCGCCCGGCCCTGCGCCTGCTTGGTAGCTGTCGAGCACTGCCTGGGTATCGGCGTGCTCGGTGACCGGCGCTGCCTGCGCGGGCGCGGGAATCGCCATCGCGACGGCGGCGGCCGCCATCAGTGGTACGAGGCGGTTTCTGTTCACACTGCTCTCCTGAGCGTCCGTTTCCTGAGTGCCCACGGTGGTCATCGGGGCGGGCAGGGTGGGTTGTAGGTGATGCCGGGGAAGTACTGGTTCCACTCGCTGGGGGTGATCCGGGTGTGGATGTGGTCGCAGGCGCGGATGATGAGCTCGTCGGTGCCGGTGGGGGTGATCCGGGCGGTGCGGTCCCAGCCGCCGGTGGCCAGGGCCCGTCCGTCGGGGCTGAAGGCCACCGACCACACGCCGGTGACGTGGCCGGTGAGGACGGTCTGTTCGAGGGGATGGTGCGGGTCGGTGATGGTCCAGATCCGTGCGGTGGTGCCGCCGCTGGTGGCGAGAGTGCGCCCGTCGGGGCTGAAGTCCACGCCGAAGAGCCCGCTGGTGTGGCCGGTGAGCGTGGCGAGTTCGGTGGGGGCGCGTGGGTCGGTGACGTCCCACAGTCGTGCGGTGTTGTCGTTGCCGGCAGTGGCCAGCATGCGCCCGTCGGGGCTGAAGGCCACTCCGTATACCGCGCTACGTGTGTGGGCGGTCAGCGCGGCGAGTTGGGTGGGTTCGCGCGGGTCGGTGATGTTCCAGATCCGGGCGGTGTGGTCCTCGCTGGCGGTGGCAAGGGTCCGGCCGTCGGGGCTGAAGACCGCCGAGTAGACGACGCTGGTGTGGCCGGTGAGGGTGGCGAGTTCGGTGGGGCGGCGGGGGTCGGTGATGTCCGAAAGTCGCACGATGCCACCGAAACCGGCGGTGGCCAGAGTGCGGCCGTCGGGGCTGAACGTGACTCCGTATACCGTTCCGCCCGTACTGGGGATGGCGGCGAGTTCGAAGGGAGTGCGCGGATTGGTGACATCCCACAATCGCACGACGTCGTCCCCGTTGGCGGTGGCCAGTAGATGTCCGCCTGCGCTGAAATCGACCCCGAAGACCGTGCTGGTCGCGTTGGGGATGGCGGAGAGTTCGGCGGGGATGCGAGGACCGGTGACGTCCCACAGCCGCACGGTGTGGTCCCCGCTGGCGGTGGCCAGAACATGCCCGTCGGGGCTGAAGTCCACCGAGTAGACCTCGTGCGGTTGGTTGATCAGTGTGGTGGACAGGGTGCTGATCAGGCTGTCGCGGGTTTCGGGGGTGGGGGCCAGCCGGTGGGCGGTCAGGCTGAGCTGTGCGGCCAGATCCTGGTTGGTGCGGAACAGTTCAGTGGCGTCGACGGCCACGTTCTTGGCGATGGCGGTTCGGGTGTGGACGGCGTAGACCGTGGCCGTCGCGGCGAGCAGGAACAGCACCGCGAGCAGGGCGACGAGTTGGCGCAGGCGTCGGGTGCGGCGCTGGGCGGCGGCTCGTTCGCCTGCTTCGGCGTCGAGGCCGGCGTCGAGGAAGGCGCTTTCTCGTGGGGTGAGCCTGTCGTGCGCGGAGTCGGCCCAGTCGCGGGCGATGGCCAGGCGGGTGCCGCGGTAGAGAGCTCCAGGGTCACGGTCGAGACCTTCCCAGACGGTGGTTGCGTCGGTGAGTTGGCGGTGTGTCCGTTGGCCTTCGCGGTCTTGGGTGAGCCATTCGGTGAATCGAGGCCAGTACCGGATGAGGGCTTCGTGGATGATCTCGATGCCATCGTGGTCCAGCGTGATCAACCGGGCTTGAGCCAACTGGTCGAGCACGGTACCGGCGTCGGGGTTCTCGAGGTCGAGTTCGCCGCGGTCGAGGCGGCGTTTGGTGTCCTCGGTGCCTTCGCCGAGGGCGACCAGCCGGAGGAACAGTTGCCGTGCCCAGTGTTGCTGGGTTTCGGTCAGGGCGGTGTAGGTGGTTTCGGCGGTGTGGGCGATGGCCCCGGTGATGCCGCCCGTCTCGTGGTAAGCGGCGAGTGTCAGTGCGTTGCCGCGGCGGCGGTGCCAGGTCTCGAGCAGGGCATGCGATACCAGTGGCAGCACGCCGATCCGGCCGTCGGCCTCGGCACAGAGTGTGGCTTGCAGGGCGCTCTCGACCGAAAACCCCGCCAGGGACGCGGGCCGGGTGATCACCTCACGCAGCTCGGGTGTGGTCATCGGCCCCACCAGCACCTGCGCCTGCTGCAACACCTCGACCAGGTGCGGGTAGCGGCTGCAGTGACCATAGAAGTCCGCGCGCACACCCAGCACCACCCGCAACCGGCTGCCGTCCGTGCTGGTGGCGGTGATGAGCAGGTCGAGGAACCGGGCCCGTTCGGCCGGGTCGGGGCACAGAGTGAAGATCTCCTCGAACTGATCCACCACCAGCACCAGATCGACTTCGGCCGGGTGATCGGCCAGCCCCTGGCGGACCGCCTGATGCACAGCCCTGATGTCACCGGCGAAATCCGCTACGAGCCGGGTCGGTGTTGTTCCGGTGAGCGAACTCAATGCCAGGGCGCATTCCTCGATCGGATGGGCTTGGGGAGTCATCACCGCCACGGGCCACGGGGTTTCCGCGTGGCTGGTGATCGCGGGCAGCAGCCCGGCCCGTAACAACGACGTCTTGCCCGCGCCCGAAGCGCCCACCACGGCGACGAATCTGGAGTCGAAGACCCGCGCGCGGATCTGCTCGACCAGCTGATCGCGGCCGAAGAACCGGTCGGCGTCCTGGTCCTGGAAAGCACTTAACCCGATATACGGCGCGCCCTGCTCATCTCCCGCAGGTCGAGGGGCGGGTTCGGCGAGCTCGGCCGCCACGTCGCGCCAGCGCTGCTCCCACGCAGTGGTGTCCCCATCGCAGGCTTGGACATAGGCCAGGGTCACCGCCAGGCTCGGCAACTTGCGCCCACCAGCGGCCCCGGACAGCGCGGCGGCCGAATAGTGCGCGCGCCGGCCGAGCTCACGATATCCCGGACTGCCCGCGTTCTCACGCAGTGTCCGCAGATCAGCGGCCAACCGCAGCAGCGGACCGTTCCCCGGATCCAACGGACGCTCCGCACGCGCCACAACCCACCCCCAGTTGAACAACCCCGCCAGAATTGTTCACACCTCGTGGTTCACCGTCCAGGCCCCGACACTGAACAACCCAAACCCGTTACACACATCCTTGCGGCCAGCACCGGCACCGACCGTCTTGCAGCCGGCTTTGACGTCTACTGCTCGCATCGACAAGGGGAGAGTGGTCATGGTTTCCGGAGGTCGAAGTCCCGTTGGGCCGCGTGGACGGATGTGGTCGCGTGTACGGGTGCTGGTGTTCGTGTTGACGGTGGCGCTGGTTGCGTCGTTGGCGCAGATGGGGGTCTCACCTTCGGTGGCAGCGGCACCGAAAGAGGTACCACGGGATCTGCCGATGCTGTCGGCGCCGTCACCGGATCAGTCTCGCCAGGTGCCCGATGCGAAACAGCCGAAGGCTGATTTCACACCGTTAACGGGCAAGGGGGCCGACGGCGCGCGTACCGGCGCCGGTACAGCGCCGGAGACGAGTCTGGTCAGCCCGGTCGATCAGGCCGTGGTGGCAACACAGACACCGACGCTGCAGGTCGCCGCGGTCGGAGACGGCATCCTGTACTGCTTCAAGATCTCCACTGGTTTCGATGGCCGCTCGGGCAGTGTGGTGGACTCTGGGTGCCTGGACCAGCCGACCTGGACTGTGCCGAAACATGTGTTGCACGACGGCGGTCGCTACACCTGGACGGCGGGTACGGCGGTGCCCGGCGCGTCGACGGCGACGCCACCTCGGTGGGTCGGGCACTTCACGGTCAACCAGCGGGTGGGGGATACGGGTCCGGCGCCGACCGACGTGCTGGGCCCGGTGACGGTGAACCTGTTCAACGGCAACGCCCACGTCGAGGCAGGCGGGCCGGCGTTCCAGACGGTTGGCGGGTCGGCGGGGGTGAACTTCGCCTACAACTCCCGGCAGAGCGCGGCGCGTGGGGTGCGAGCGTCGTATTTCAACGACTCCCGGCACACCGGTGCCCCGGATGACATCCCGGTGATGGTGCGCGGCGAGTCGCAGGTCAATCTGGACTGGGGGATCGCCTGGAGCAACAATCCGGACAACCTCCCGTGGCGGGACAACCCGCTGCCGCCGGCGATGAACAAGGACTGGTTCGTCATCCGATGGGAGGGCCACTTCAAGGCCCCGGTCAGCGGCGATTTCCGGTTCGGCGGTGGGCATGCCGACGGCGCGCGGATCTGGGCGGATGGCAAGCTGGTCTACGACAACCCGAACTCCGCCGATGTCGGCGATGACTTCCTCCTCCCCGGCGCCAAGCAGGACCGGGATGTCCCGCTCAAGGCCGGCCAGCGGGTGCCCATCAAGATCGAGTTGTACCACCATTCGGCGGAGCGGCCCCGGATGGTGTTGTGGGCCAAGAGCACCGTCGGCGACGCCAATGACCGCAGCCACAATCTGGCGCCTCGGATCGTGCCGACGGAGTGGCTCTACTCCGCCGACCCGGCGCCGCTGCCGTCGGGATGGACGCTGTCCACGCAGTCCAGTGCCTACAGTCACGCGGAGATGCTCGACGGGTCAGTAGTACTGACTGATGGCGCGGGCGGCAAACACACCTGGACCAAGGTCTCCTCCGGCGGCTACACGCCCCCGGTCGGTGAGGACGGCGTGCTGGCCTTCGACGCCGGCGGCAGGATCTCGGTCACCGAGAACGATGTGGTGTCGGTGTTCAACCCCGACGGCACGCCTGCCACCGTGGCGTCGGCGTTGGACAGCAAGAAACCTGCCGCACTGCAGCACATTTACAGTGGATCGCCGTCGCGGTTGACCCAGATCAAGGATCCGGTGTCGGGCCGGGCACACACCCTGTACTACAACACCGACAACAGTGACAGCTGCTACGGCGGGGTGTCCCGCCCGCCGGGATCCGACCCGGCTCCACCACAGATGCTGTGCCGCATCCGGTACTGGGACGGCACCGAGACCAGGCTGTGGTACCAGATGGAAACCCTTGGCCGGATCGAGAACCCTGGTGCGGACATCCGCGACTACGACTACCGGGACCGGGCACTGGCCAAGCAGCGCTACGACGACGCCGGCGACAACGAGGTGGAAAAACAGAAGGCCATCGACAGCGTCGGGCCACTGACCACGATCCGCGACGGTCTCGCCTATGACTGGACGGCCCGGCAGCCTGCTTCCGCCGGGAACAGCTGCACGAACCTCGACGACGTCGCCGGCGCCTGCACGGTGATCGGGTACGGCTCCACGGTCGAGCAGCCCAACGAGCCGCCCGTCCTGCGCGCGATCCAGGTACTGGCCCCGGCCCCGGACGGTCGCACCAGCGGACTCCGAGCCGAGCACTTCTACCAGTATTACCTCGAACGCAAACAAACCACCGTAGCCCTGGCCGGGGTGTACGACGCCACCCGCTCCCGCACGGCGACCTACGACGACGCCGGCCGCACGGTGTCCACAACGGATCTCACCGGGGCGACCATCGCCGCGGAGTGGAACGCGAAAGACAAGGCCACGGCGGCGGTCGACAGCGCCGGTCGCCGCTCCACCACGTTGTATGACCACGCAGACCGCCCGATCGACAAGTACGGGCCCGCGCAGGCGTCGTGCTTCACCGGCCAGACCCCGACGCCCGCATGCGCGGCGACCATGCCGCACAGCCACACCAACTACGACGAGGGCATGGCCGGGCTGTCGGCCGCGTTCTACGACAACCCGTTCCTGTCCGGGATTCCGAAGCTGTTCGCTACCGGCGTCGGCACCACCGACGGGAAATTGTCGCAGTCATGGGGTTCCTCCCCGCCGGTCGCGAACACCGGCGGCTGGTCGGGCCGGTTCACCGGCGAGATCCAGTTCCCCGCCGCTGGGGACTACCAGCTCGGGCTCACCGTGGTTGACGGAGTCCGGCTCTGGATCGACGACAATCTGGTTGCCGACGGCTGGACCGACAAGATCAGCACCGCGGTCACCGGCACCTACACCAATGCCACGGCCGGAAGCAGGCAACGGATCCGGGTCGAGTACTACAACCGCGCCGGGACCTCCGGCGCGCTGAGCTTCACCTGGACCCCGCCCGGCGCGACGACGCCGGTGACGGTGCCAGGCACGAACCTGGCTCCCCGCTATGGGTTGGCGACCAGCGCCACCACCGACGACACCTCCGGCGGCAGCATCGAACGGGCACCGACCAAGCGCATCGCGACCAGCTACACCGACCCCGCGGCAGGGATCGACCCGATCTACGGGCTGGCGATGTCCAAGACCGCCGACCCCGGCGGGCTGAACCTCACCACCCGCAGCACCTTTGAGCGGCCGGGCCAGGGGTACCTGCGCAAGCTGGCAGCGGCACTACCGGGCGGCGATGTCGCCAACCCGGCCAAGCGCACCACCACCACCTACTACGGCGACACCGAAACCCGCGCCAACCCTTGTGTCCCTGGCTCGCCCGCGGTCAATCAGGGCGGCATGGCCAAGACCGTCACCGCCGCCAAACCGGCCGGCGGTCCGGCGATCGCCGGCGAGAGCGTGTACGACGCGGCAGGCCGAGCCGTGGCTCAAAGCGTCGGGGACGGGGCGTGGATCTGCACCGGCTATGACGCGCGCAACCGGGTCGTGAAAAAGAGCTTCCCGGCTTATGGCGACAAGCCGGCGCGCACGGTCGTCACCGACTGGGCGGTCGGCGGCGACCCGCTCATCTCGAAGGTGACCGACGAGAGTGGGTCGATCACCACCGCGATCGACCTGCTGGGCCAGGAAGTGAGCTACACCGACGTCAACGGCGTGACCTCGATCGCCACCTACGACCAGGTCGGGCGGTTGACCAGCGACACCACCACCATCAAGGGCCGGACCAGCACCGTCGCCTACGCGTGGAACGACGCCAACCAGCTGACGAAGGTCACCGTGGACGGCGTCACCGTCGCCACCCCCGCCTACACCACCGCCACCGAACTGGCCTCCGTCGACTACGGCAACAAAACACGCCTGGACCAACTGGCCCGCAACGACGCAGGCAAACCCATGGCGCTGACGTGGAAGACCCCCGCCGCCACCGTGGTCGACAAGGTGACCCGCTCCCGAGACAACCGCATCACTGACGATGTGGTGACCGTCAACGGGAAAACCGAGGCGACCTACTCCTATAGCTACGACACCGTTGGCAGGTTGGCCGCGGCGACCGTCCCGCACCACCAGCTCTCCTACCGGTTCGACCAGGCCAAGGGGTGCGGCCCGAACCAGGCGGCTGGATCGAACAGCAACCGCACCGCCTCCACCGACAGCCGCGACGGCGCGGCTCCGGTCACCACCACCTACTGCTACGACGACGCTGACCGGCTGATTTCCACCAGCGGCGGCACCGCGCTGTCGCTTGAGTACGACAGCCGTGGCGACACGGTGAAAATCGGCGGCGACACCCTGGGCTATGACGCCATGAAGCGTCACCTGTCCACCACCACCGCGGCCGGGGTATCGATCACCTACGCACGGGACCCGCAGGACAGGTTGACCGCTCGCACGGTGACCGGCGCCGCCGACGGGTCGAAGAACGGGACCACCCGCTACTCCTACAGCTCCAAACAGGACACCGCCGACCTCATCCTCGACAAGGCAGGCAACCTGCTGCAGCGGATCGTGCCGCTGCCCGGCGGTGTGCTGCTGACCAAGAACTACGACCAGACCGGCACCACCAACTGGTCCTACCCCAACCTCCACGGCGACGTGCTGTTCACCGCGGACGGTGCCGCCACCCGCACCGGCGGCATCTACCAGTACGACCCCTTCGGGCAGACCATCGATCCGAACACGGGCGCGTTCACCGACGTCCCCATCCCCGCCACCGCCACCGGCGGCATGGACTATGGGTGGTTAGGCCAATACCAGCGACCGGTGGAACATCTGGCCGGCCAGCAGGCCATCGAGATGGGTGCCCGCACCTACCTGCCGATCCTTGGCCGGTTCCTGCAGGTCGACCCGGTCGATGGCGGATCGGCCAACGACTACGACTACGTCAACGCCGACCCCATCAACGCCATGGACCTGGCGGGGACGTTCCCCAGCTTGCGCTCGATAGCCTCGAAAGCCACCACCGTGGCCGCGGTGGTGTCGTATGTGCCGGGCCCGATCGGCACGGTCGCCGCCGGGGCGGCCGTGGCGGGACATCTGGCCCAGGGCAATAAGCAGGCTGCCGCCACGGCCGCGCTCGGCCTGATTCCCGGCGGCAAGCTGGTCGGCGCCGTCGCCAAGAATGCCGCGAAGATGGCCCCGGCGGCAGGGAAAGCGTCGGCCCTGTACCGGACAGGAAGCACGACCAGCGAGAATTTGACCAAGCACTACCCCGTCTCATTCCGTGAGTCGGTCTCAAGTGCCGCCAACGGCAAGCAGGTGTTCCGTCCGAATGACAGGATCTGGGCGATCGACCCCTCGAAACTGAAAAATGGTCGGATCGACCGCAACGATGTACCGCCTGGGCATGTCAACGTCCATGCGTCGGCCGATGACATCAAGGGCGCGATCATCCCGCATGGTCCCGACAATCCCTTGGGGCAGCTCGGTTTGAAGGCTATGGAAGAGAACGGCGTCTACAAACTACCGAAGAAGTAGGGCAAATGACCGAACCGGATCACCTCGGCTGGCAGGGCGACACGATCACGCGGGCTGGCGTGGCCGAGCGGCTGGATCGGGCCGGCTCACTCGTGGCGTTGGAACGCCTGGCCCAAGGCGGCGGTGACACGAACTGGTTCGTCGCCACCTGCCGCCAGGACCTGACGACGATCGCGGACCGCCTGCGCCCTGGCAGTCTTGTCACCTTCTACTTCGACAACAGGATCGCGCGACGGCCCTACACCGGAACAGTCCGTACGGAACTGCTCGACATCATCGAACGGAAGGGAGACGCCCTCATCGGATGGCTCAGACCCGACGGGGTGAGTATCAGGATGCGCGTCGTCGACGCCGGAGACCTTGACGAGGAAGTCCTCGACGCGGAAAGCGACGACGACGTCTACTTCGGCGCATTCCCGGCAACCGACAACGACGGTGCCGACGCCATCACCGTGACGATCCCTGACGAGGACGGGGTGGTTCGCGTCCACGCGTACTAGTACTCCAGTCGTAGTTCGTGATGGTCATGGTTCGTGGGTTGTTTGTCGCTGGTAGTGGCTTTGCTGGGCGCGGTATTGGTGGCGTCTGCGCCAGCTTGAGCAGCGGATCCGGTGCGCGGC
>NZ_JADNQM010000079.1:0-12646 GCF_046269425.1 Amycolatopsis sp. cmx-11-12
TCAGGTGAATGGCCAGGTCAATCCTGCGCGTGAGGCTGCGGCTAAGACGGCGAAGGCGTATCAGGATCGGTTGCAGCGGCAGCCGGCTGGAGGGAGTGTACCGAAAACCGGTCCGGGGCCCTCTGGGTCTAGCGCCGGCGATAACTCTCACCGGCAGTTTGTGGATCAGGTGAATGGCCAGGTCAATCCTGCGCGTGAGGCTGCGGCTAAGACGGCGAAGGCGTATCAGGATCGGTTGCAGCGGCAGCCGGCTGGAGGGAGTGTACCGAAAACCGGTCCGGGGCCCTCTGGGCCTAGCGCTGGCGGGGATTTGGCCCATCCAAAGCTCCCAGTCACCAATCATGACGTAGGCGGCCAAGTTGGCTCATTCTCGGGTACGCTGCCGGTGGCAAGCACGGATCTTGGCTGGCAGGTACTAAGGAATGGCAAGCACACCAAGGAACAACTAGCCCAAACTGGCAATGACGTGCTCACTGAGGGTCTAGCTGGTCTGGCGCTGATTTGTCTCGGCGGAGGAGCAGTGATCGCCGTGCATCGGCGTAGGAATCTCGCTGCATGCCGTCGAGGGTGACAAACGTATAGCTCAGGGGTCAGCCGAGTGTTACTCGGCTGACCCCTGGTGTGTTGGCGGTTTACGCACCCAGATCCGTGAGGCGAATCTCAACTAGAAACGGTAACGACTGTTCCGATGGCTACTGCAGGAAAACAGTGTTGTACTCTAACTTCACTGCAAATATAGCACTGGAGAAGGCTTTCTTCTGGTCCGTATAATGGTTTGGGTATCGTGGCGCTTGGCCGAACGAATGGAATTGTGAGTACATCGGCGGGACGCTCCTGGATACGGTAATGCCTGATATGTGATTACTATTCGGTTATGTCTCCATCGCCTTGTTCGTGATCGTGGTGACGATCTGTTCGTAGCCTTCCGCCCCATACTCCTCGGCCAGGTGTGCAGATATCTCTCGGCGAGTGAGCCCTTTCTCAGACGGCGAGAGCGCTTGCCAGCTAACGATTTCGCTCCCTCAGTGGCGATGACCGTCCGGAGAAGTGCCAGGTTCGATTGAGCCTGTAACTCAGTGTCGAACCTCCTCCATGTCAGCGGCATTGATGTCGGATCCTCGGCAAAACGAATCCGTGACTGGTTTCAACTCCGGCGTGTCGGAGTGTGGTGGCGGAAGTCAGCCACCCGATCGTCCGGAGCTGAAAGGCCCGCTATCCAGGGGGCGCTGGACACCTCAACCTCGCAGCTTTCCTGAGTGTCGGATGCGTTCATGTTGCCCATGGCGGCCCTGGTCCTGACTGCGGGCGTCTTCGGCGATGTCCACGGACGCAAGAAGGTCTTTCAAGTAGGCCTGGGTTTCAGCGGGCTAGGTGCCCTGGTCGCACTGTGCGCACAGGCGATCGAAGCGGTGAGGGCCGACCAGGTATTGGCCGGGCTTGGCTCGGCCGCGCTGCTGCCCACGACACTGGCGTTGATCAGCCACGCGTTCCCCGACCGGCGTGCACGCGGCAAGGCCATCGGTCTCTGGGCCACGTCGCATATGGCGGCGCTGGCCATCGGCCCCATCATCGCCGGAGTGATCGTTGACCACTTCGCGTGGCGCTGGATCTATCTCCTGCCCATTCCCGTCTCGCTGCTCGCCAGGGCATTCGCGGCGAAACTGCTGGCCGACTCCCGCGCTCAGGGCGCGCGCCGACTGGACTGGCCGCGCGAGTGGTGTCTGGGGGTAGCGGCGGCCCCGGGTGGTGACCGGCGTGGTCACGACGGGGTCCGCCGTCGTTTCCGGCTGCGCTGATCGTCCTCGACCTCCGGTGGTGGCCGCAGCAGCGTGAGCATCTTCATCCCGGCTTCACCCCGTTGACCTGCTCGTGGACACTGGTGATCCACTCCTCTTTCGGTCCGCGCGTGAAGTGTGGATCGACCGTCCCGGTCAGCAACCGGGAGAGCCGGGGCAGGTTCGCCTCGAACTGCTGCATCTCATATTTGACGAGGTCGGCCAGCGGCGGATCGAGCCGGTAGCCCTCGCCGCGGGTCAGGTCAGCGGCTGCATGTGCTGGGGCGCCAGAAATTCGCGGAGGTAGGCGATTCCGTGCCGCATCTGCGAGAGCGTCAGCTCGGTCGTGGCGACCAGCTGTCTGGTCGTCAGCCCGGCCGGGCGGGCTTCGAGGAGGGCGATGCGGATCTGCCCTCGGCGCAGATCGCCGAGGGCAGCGCGGCGCACCGGGTCACTCGCCGTGCGGCAGTTGCGCCAGGCCCTCGTCCATCGTGACGTTGCCGGTCTCGACGGCCGTCTCTATCCACTCCGCGGTCGTGCGGACCCGCGCGACCGTCGTTGCGACGGTCTTGTGCTCGGCCTTGGTGAACCGGTGCCCGCGCAGCTCCGGCAGCACCCGCCCACCGAGGCGGCGAATAGCGAGCACATTCCGACCAGCTCGAAGAATTCCGTTGTGTGGCGATGTTCTCGATCGCCGGGGTGTGCTGGCGGGCGATCTCCCCGGCCTGCGGCGAGTGGTCGACCTGCGCGCGGTTCACCGCACGCCGAGCGGTGTCGTCGGTCATCGCGCGGCTGGCGACCTCCGGCTGGTACAGGAAATGGTCGTCGGCCGCCAGGTCGTGGATCTTGTTGACCCGCTTCTGCGGCGTCTCCGGGGTCTCCACAGCCCCCCATCACGCGTTTCGCCGCGTCCGGGGTCCACCGACCACCCCGGTGCGTTCGTTCACCGGCGGATCCTCCAGCACCGGGACCCGCTGGTCCGGGTCCGGGATCGACGCCAGGATCGCGAACACCTTGTGCGCGACCTGGCGGCGCCGCGGCGGACCTTCTTGTCCGGCCAGCGGGCCGCGACCCAGCGGGTAGCCCCTTCACCGTGGCCGCGGACATGCCGATGTCGCCGGCGAACATCTCCAACGCCTCCGACACGCTCAGCACCTCGCCCGCGCCACGACTCCCGCCGCCGTGCGGGCGCAGCGGCTCGGCCAGCAACGCCATATCCCCGATCTTGAACTGGGCGGAGGTCTTCGCCTCTACCGACTTTGCTAGGGCCGCTAAGCCGCCGAACAGAACTTTCTGGAGTGGGTAAGCTCGGACCGCACCGATGTCCTCACGTGGTGCGCCCTGCACTAGAGCGGTAACGCAAACGTGAACCGGCCTGCGCCGATACGGTGCGTAGCAGGACTACCCTCGAACGGGCTGAGCCGGTACGCCATCTGTGTATGAAGGACTTGGTACAGTGCAGAATGAGAAAAACAGTAAGGATATGGTGGCCGCCGCACTGCAAAATCTCAAAACGCCTGAAGCCTATGAAGAAGCCGCGATCCGTGCGGTGAACCACAATAGGCCCGATGATGCGGCGGTTTTTTCTAATTTGGCGATCGCCAAGGCGATCGCTCGATTGACGGACACCATCCATCAGCAAGAAAAGTGAAGTGGCGGCGATCGTGATCGACCGGCGCGGTTTACTGGACCTGTCCACTGTGAACACTTGCTGCAGGGGTTCTGGTCGACCACGACCGCCGCCGACCGAGTCCGGCTGGCTAACTGATTTAGATGACGGCCTGATATAGGAAAAAGAACTCTGTGCGCATCCTCACTCCATCATCTGTACGCTTTGACCGTCCAAAGCAAGATTTCGGTACTTGCGATGCTGCCCGACATATTCGGTTCGGACGCCGACACGAGATACTGCGTGACAAAAGGTGCAACCGTCAACCAGATGAAGCTACAGTTGCAGGTATTAGGGGATACCGCGGAGGCATAGATCACGGTAGTGGCGCAATCTGTCGACGCCGGGTTGGCCGCAACCGGCTTCCGCGAGTCTGCGGGTGAGGTGTCAACCGGCCGGTTGCAGACTTGGATGTGCTCACCGCAGGTAGCGGCCCAGGGGTGCTCGTATCGCACCGAATTCAATGGGGCGGTTGGTGGAGTGCTCGCGCGGGACAGTGGGTGTAACGCGGAGTTGGCCGAGAAGTCGATGGTGGTCGCGGTGTGGTGAGCCCGGAGAACCTATGGGGCATCGCGGGTTGGATGGCGTGGCGTAAGGGGCGGATTGGAGGCGGGCTTGTACGTCGTAGCTGGTGCACTGTCCCGCACCGTATTGTGGAACTTTTGGTCCACTGTGTTCTCCAGGGTGGAGAAGAGGAATCCGCAGAAGCCACTCGTGGTCGTACGGTAACCAGCGCTTCCGGTCCGCAGCGAAGGTGACGAGCGCCGTCTTGAATGGCTCCAGTGCTACGGATTCCACGTCGTTGGGCATCCCGTCAGTCGAGGGAACTGACGCTCGGGCTCGGGTTGCCGGTCAACCGCAAACGGGTCAAGCGGCTCATGCGTGGGCCCCGGATCCCAGCCTCGCGCATGAGCCGCGCGGCAATCGGTTTGTCGCGCGACCGGGTTAACGCGACAGCACACTGACGAAACTCAGGCGGGTGAGGTGCAGGCACCAGAACACCCTCCCTGGTGACCAGCGGTCACCAGGGAGGGTGTCGGGACAATCGGGGGGAAGCTCATGGTGCACGGGCGGCAGCGCTTGTGTCTCGTCCGGGTTCCACCGCGAGCACGTCGCGGGGTCAGGCTGTCGGTTTGTCCGTGTGGGTGAGGGTGCAGCCGGGTCGGGAGAGATCGATCGTCGATCGCTCAGCTAGGCATGCCGCGAGCTTGTGGACCTGTTGCCCGTAAGAGCGCCCCTTGACCGCGGTCACCGCGCCGTTGGCGTCGACCTCGCACGGGTTGTTCTCCGTGCACCGCTGCCCGTCGTCATTGCTGGTGTTGTTCACTCCCACCACGGTCGTACCGTCCTCGGACAGCAGCGCCGCCCCGGAATCGCCGTGCGTGGAGGTGCAGGTGTTATAGCGGACGGAGTCGTCCTGCTGCCAACCGCCCTCGCGCAAATGGGGCACCACCGCCGCGACCGCGCAACTGCTGGTGTGCCTGGGGTCGGCCGTGAGCAACCTGATCTTGTCGCCCGCCCGCATCGGAGTGCTGGTCAGGTCAAGAATTTTCACGCCCGCTGCGGCCAGCTGGCCGTAGGTTTTGTCCATCCGGTACACCGCCGCGTCCGTGCCGGTCATCGTCGCGTACACCAGGCGGTCCGCGTGCGCGACGGTCTGGACCCAGCCGCCCCGGTCCTGCAGCGCCACCTTCCGGTCGGCCGGTTGGTCCACCAGCGCCGCCCCCGGCGTCGGCCGGTCGCCGTCCACGCAATGACCATTCGTCAGCACCAGCGCTGCATCCGTCACCTTGCTCGCCGGCGCACGCACCACCGAACCGCTACAAAAGTCCAGGCTCGCCGAGCCGGAGACATCGATGTCCGGGACCGGGTCATCGGCCGGGACTCGCGCACCCGACATGATCCCCTTAATCCACTCCGCCTGCTTCACCACATCCGCGTAGAGGGTCTGATTGGGACTGTTGCTCCCGCTTTCCGCCGTTCCGGCCACCAGCCACTGGCCGTTCTCCTTGACCAGGGCCGGACCGCCGGAATCAGTGTTGGCCGCCTCGATGCCGCCGTTGCGGACGCCCACGCAAAGGTGACCAGGACGTCCCCTGCACTCGGAGAGCGGTGTGACCACGGTGTCGGCCTGGCGCAAGCGGTCCGGATAGCACTCACGCCCCTTTTTCCCTGCCTCAGCATCGGAGCAGGTACTGCCCCAGCCGACGATCCGGACCGGGGTGCCCGCTGTCGGAGTCACCGACGCCAGTCGGGTCGGCTTGGCCTTCACCGGAGCCACCAGATGCAGCAACGCCACATCCCTGCCGCCCATGCCAGGTTGGTCGGGGACCAACCGGTAGAACTTGTCGACCGGTGCTACCTCGCCGCCCGCCCCCTGGTCCAGGGATCCGAACCGCACCGTCCAGCCACGCGGAGTACCGGTCAGCGCATTGAAGGGGTTCCTTGCGCAGTGCGAGCCGGTCACCGCCCATTGCAACGCCAGCAGCGTCACCCCGCACTTGTGATCGTCCGCCCGCGGATGATAGGCGTCCGGGATCTGCAACGAGCCCAGGAATGAGTACGGCTGATCGGCCACAGTCCCGCCGGAAACAGCCAGAGCCGGCCCGGCGCCCGCCACCGCGGCAGACGCCAGCACCGCCCCAGCCGCAAGCCCCGTGACCCTCGACACTGAAAACAATTTCCTCATACGCCATACCCCAACACGACAACGTCACCACCATTCGACCGGACTGTCACCGTCTCGCTACAAAGGCCTGAGCCCCCCGTTTGCCGGTCACGGCGGGTGTATGGTCAGGCGGTCGGGTCGGGTGGCGTGTGGAGGGCCTCAAGCATGACAGGGGCGTGCATTCCGATGGTGGAATGGCGCCGTTTGTGGTTCATCACGGCCGCGGTACCGCAGCCTCACGGTGACCCGAGGCGTATCCGAATGTGCCCGTTGCCACCTGGGTCTCGTCCTGATCGAACACGACGTGCCACTTGTCGGCCGTCGTACTGTTCTGGCTGAGATGGACGTGGATTTCGCGGGCGAGTTCGGCAATGGCCAGGAACCGCATGTTGAAGGACGACACCCGCGTGGGTAAGCCGTGCCGCAGGTGGTACGCGGTGATCGCCTGGCTGGCCGCCTCCACGAAGACCATGCCGGGCACGTGATCAAGGGGGAGCCGGAAATGCGCGGGGTGGTTGAATGGCAGGCACAGTACTCCGCTCGCTTGCCAGGCTTGCGTGTGCAACTGTCCGAGCAGCACATTTCTCCATTGCCGACGTCCCACTTGCCGAGGGTTGAGCGGTTCACTCAGCCTGGGTGGTAGTTCCGACGCTCGCTTGGTTCCGCGGAAACTGCGGGCGTCCCGTACACGCGCATACGCGTCCTGATCCGCGTAACAACACACGAACGATCCAGCGGCGACGAGATGGCCCTCATAGGTACCCCGGAAGCTGCACCCGAATTTCGGTAGGCCCGACCGGGACCTCCCACGCTTGCCAACCGCGACCGCGAGCCTGATCACGCTACCTCGAGCAGCCGGGGTCGTCGGGTGCGATTTGACGTTCAACGACAGCAGGATGAGACCGTTCCGGTGCGGTACGACGGCGAGCTCGGCCAACGCCGCGGCCCCGGATTCGATCATCGCGTTTCCGAGTGCCACAACGTTATCCGTCAGCAGCAGTTCCGGAGGATCGAGCAACGCCGTGTCCGCCGTTCCGTCGATGTGGGCGACCGCCGACTGCCTTCGCGGAAAGATTGCGACCAATTCGACGAGCATGGTTCGCTACAGAATGCGGTTCACTGCGATGGCTGCTGGACCGGTTGCGCTGCCGACGCCGTCCGATGTGCCGCAGGCGACAAAGTCCGCCGCTAGGAGGGTGAGCTTGATTGCAACTGCGGCGCCCTGGAACATACCGTCGATCATGGTGCCAAGCAGGAGGACCTCGCGTGCCGCGCCCACCGCCCTCACGGTGATGGCGCCAAAGTTGACCGTCGATGTCTCTCCAGAACCCCAATCAATCGGCAGATTGCCACCGCCGAACTTGGTGTCCGTACAGGACCGTTCAAAGGTGTAGGAGAATCTGAAGCTGGCGACCTTGGCAGGCGAGCCTCCTGGAGGGGCGCAAGTGGTTTCGGCCGCAGTGACCGTGGTGACTGCCCGTTTCTCGTTGGTTAGCCCTGGCGTATAGGTTTCCTCTCCGGCTCCAAGGCATACCGCCTCAACACTGGTTTGAGCGGCGGCTGGACTCGGGAAAATCACAGGAATCACGATACTCGACGATGCGACGATAATAACGCCGAGAAACTTCCGGAACCGAGCCACTGGAACACCGTCACTTCCGATTAGGGCTGACTGCCGTTCGACTCAACAGGATAGCCATTCCGTCATGCCCCTGTCACCTCAGGTAACTCGATTGTGCGACCCAGGTGAGCAGCTGTTCCCTTCGCGCCGCGAGTCGTTACTTCTCCACTGCCTGGCGGGGGGCGCGGGTATGTCGAGTCGGGAGGTTGACCGGCGGTGCTATCCGGAGGAGGCGTAGGCGGGAAATCCACATTGGACATATGGCAAGGACGAGGTCCTGCATGGTTGCGGTGTTCACGGCGATTCGTTCAGCGAAGGAGGAACCCGACTGTGTACCTGCTGCACTCGCGAAGAATACACCGCAGACCTACCTCGTGGTCTCCCCAGACAGCATCGGTAAACCACTCCAGAAGGTGCACGTCGTCCTCGCAGAAGTGGGTGCGCACCATCCCAGAGCCGCCAAGTTCGAGCAGGTGCCGCATTGAGGAGAAACAAACGGGCCGATATCGGTCAGTACAGTCTTAGAGTGGGTGCCGTTGCGTGAGTTGCCGGTCCCGTCGCCGGCCGGGTCCTGCTTGCTATAGCCCAGGTGACCGGTGATCCCACCGTCCGGCGCGGACGCCAACAACCGCTTGTCAGCTGCTGCAACACCGCGCCCTCCCCGGTCTGCCTCAGTCCACCGGCCCTAGCGCGGCCCACCAACTGCTCGACGAGCTGGTCGTCCAGCCTCTCCCAACCGGTCTCGGGCTTCGAGTCCTCAGCGTTCCCCACACTGGACACTATGTCGGCCATCAGATGCACTTCCATGATCAGGAGTTACATCGTTCGTTTTACAGTCCTGTCACTCAACTTCCAGGAGTCACCGTGCAGGGATGAAGCATTTTGAACCGGTTGCGCCTTCGGACGGTCGGCAGCCTGCAGCCAGCGAACCACTTCGTCCACTTTGGCCGCGTCGAACGCCGGCAACGGCTCGGACCAGACGTCCGCGCGCAACTCTCGCAACATCCACTCCAGGCGACGTCGCCGAGCCTGCCGCTCCCTAATGCCGTCCATGCCGCTCGACTTCCTTTCCGCCTGACGTCGCGCCACCGGACGCCCCGCTACGCCATCACCGACATCTTGACCGGCCACAAAGGCCGATACTCCAAGAGACTCACCATGCACAACCTTCACCGCTGCTACCGCGGGGCGCGCTGCGCCCACCGCGAACCTGATCCCGACCGCCCCTCGATCAAACGCGGAGCGCCGATCAACGCGGCCGAAGGCGTCCTGGCTTGTAGCTTGTCCGACTGGACCGTGACAACGCACATTTTCAGATGTATGCACCGAGAAAATAGAGTCGGCAATGAATTCGCCAATCGAACTAAGTATTGCAACCGTCATCCCGACGAGAATTAGCGTCGCGCTGAGGACCTGCTTGCATTCTCCTTGGGGATCATATCTGCCACTCATTTTCGCTCGGTTCACCGGGTTGGCACTCAGGGAAGTCCGCGAAACCTCAAGAGGAGTGAGCCCTGTCGGAAGGGAAAAATATGTAGCTCGCTTCTGGAGTGTCCGCCATCGAACGTACTCCAGCTAGACCCTGTCATTTTGAACAAGTCCGCGCCGATAGCGAAAAGTGCGCCAGGAAAGCGGTGGTAACAAATAATCCGATAGCAGCTGTAAGTCTTGGCAGAAACAACTTCGCATCCGCGGCGTACATTTCTCCAAGCTCGATGATATTCAAATAAAGTTTGGATGACTGACGGTTTCCTGCAGTTCTCTCATCTTCGCTGCTTCATCCAAGCGGTATTTGACGGTTTCGACCTGCGTCTGGACGGTGAGTACGTTCACTGCGATGCTAGCACCTCCGGCCATTACGCCGAGCCCGACGCCGAATCCGGTCCAGAAATGGTTCCAGTCCATTGGGTGCCCATGGGTTCGAGCTCGACGACCTGGAGATCCAGCTGGTGCGACATTTGACCGCTAACAGCGGAAGTCATGATTTCTCCTCCATTTCAGGGCTTGCTATTGAACCGCTCTCGCGCACAACGCCTGTTCCAGATATGGTGAATTCATGATATTCGAGAAGAATGTAGCGGACTTAAAACACGTTCCAGTGACCGTGGCGAGGGTAAGCTAGCACGCCGCATGCGCGGTCTGCAAGAGGCCATTTGTCATGGGAACCCAATGAGTATCTCATTGTTTGTCAATGATTTGAAGCATAATGGCTCGTCTTCGAGCCTTCTGGCGAGTCTGCTCCCGCAAGCTGTATGCACCTGCAACAAGGCCGGGTGGCTGACACCTGCCTGTCGAGCGGTCCGTTCAGGACACCGACGCGGACTTGGGCGCCATTGCTTCGGTGATCTCGACTCCTATTTCCCGCAACCCGGACCGGACCTGCTTGCCTTCGTAAGACCTGCACAGTCGCACCAGTCGGAGTCCACCACGAACCAGGTTCCGTGGTTTTCGCCGAGCCTCAAGCCGGACAGCGCTGGGCGAATGGCAGGTTGAATCCAGCACGCATAGAGCGCACTGGCGACCACGTTCAGAACCGACCGTTTGTCCAAGAATGAGCCGAGGATGCCAAACCAACCGAGGCGTGTCCGCCTGTCCTGCCGACACACGATCCCCTCCGGACCGTGCCCGACCTGCCGACGAGAACAACGGCGCGACACCGACCAGGCCTCGGACCTCGGGTAAGGCTACGAGCATGCTGGCGGCCTTGTGGAACCAGCATCACTGTTCGTGGGTGGAGGGCAGCAGCCCTCACGCAGCACACCGAGACCCGAATGCCTCGTCGCCGACAGTAAGGACCGGTGCGCTTGCGCTGCGGCGCTCACGCTGAGACAACAGCGCATCGTAGCCATCAGTCGGTTCACGATAGTCATCAGCCAGCGCTGACGAGTTCCTCGCGCTGTCGGCGCGCACGAAGATCATCGGCAGGCACAGGTTTGCTGCGGCTAAGTGGTTGTTGACGTGGATGCCACCTGCAGGCAAGCCGCACAAACGTAATGGCGACAGCGCCTTGGCCGCCTACGGGTCTTACGCACCCGCGGCGGCAGGGCAGTCAAGGAGAACCCGCACCGCTCCCAGGCCGGGCTGGTAACTTTCCGAAGGGTAGGCGCTCGTGTCTATTGCCAGCTTGCCGGACCGGATTTCATTCGTTGGTGTGACACAATTCGTGCCGAGCCCAGGCTGCACCTGGTCGACCTAGCAGTGGCGAGAACCTGGGGTCGGGGTGAGCTAGCCCAGGTGGATATCCTCCCGCACGTCGAGTACGCCGACAACCGGGTTTGCTGCGTCCACGTCATTCTGTGCGATACACTGCCATGCAGATACGACGAGCTGCTGGAAGTTGTTGACACCGTTAGCCTAATTCCGCGTCCCCGATGGCATGCGCACTACCGACACGGGGTCGTAGGCCGCCCCACGTCAGTCACCGCAAACAACGCCGCTACCGGCTCATCTGATTGCCTCAGGCGATTTCTCGCAGCCCATGGCGTCACGGTCGGCAATTGCGAACCTGTGAAAGTCTAAGCGATGACTGCCTTGTTCGGGGAACGTCGGCTACCGGCTCCTACAAAGACGGGATATACCCGGTGGGTTACCACCGTGTTATTCTCGGTCGCCGTCATCGTCGCGGCGTACACCGGGTTCCGGTTGCCGGGGGAGTGGGCGGTGACCTTGCAGTCCGTTTCCCTTATCGAGGGTTTCCACCGGCGTTTCCTGGTCGGCACCCTCCTGCACCCGTTCGCCGTTTTGACTGGGTACGACTATCGGGTCTTCGCGATCGCGAGCTTAGTCGTGCTCGGTTCGCTGCTGACGGTCCTAGCGATTGCGTTCTTCCGCAGCCAGTCCGAAAGTAGACGGCTGGTGATCGTCGCCTGGCTTCTGCTTCCTATCGGTGGCTACCTGTTCCATGAGGTGGGGTACTACGACCAGGTCATCTACCTCCTGCTGTTGGGGGCGCTGTGGGCATTGCGTCGCGAACGGGCGGTGCTCGGCAGCGCGCTCATGGTACTTTCGGTGCTGACGTACGAAATCGCACTGCTCACTGTGCTCCCGGTGTTCGGTTTCGCGGCGCTCTGGAGGTTCACCTTCCGGCGTTCCTGTGCATTGGTTGCTCCAGCCGTCGCGGCTGGTCTGGTGATCCTGGCGGTGCCATCGGCGGCACCCGGCGCCGTCGGCCAACTCAGCCGGGCGTTGGCAGGCGCGAATTTCCGCTACCGGGACGACGCTTTGGGCCTGTTCAACCGCACCCAGTTCCAGAGTTGGCAGGTCTACTCGATCACCGATGTCCTGCTGTATCTCTTGCCCATTGCGATCGTGGTGATCGGCGGGTTCCTGATCTTACACCGGCCTTCGGGGGCGGCGGTGCTGCCCGTAGCCGCGATGGCGGCACCGGCGCTGCTCGCCTTTGGCGGCTGGGATGAGGCTCGTTGGGGTTTCCTGTTGGTGAGTAACTTCGCCCTCGTGTTGTGGCACTGGCTCGGTACCTGTAGGCGCGAACTGGGGATGCCGGAGGTTGGTGTATTGGCCGCTGTGTTGCTCATACTCACGCACATCCCGATGCCGTATTTTGACGGCCACGCGCCTCGGGACATCACGCTCGTGGGTCCGCCGCACGCCGTTGGTATATAAGTGAAGGCCGCGCTGCCGTCTTTTGTGCAGGTGAATTTATTGTAATGGACTCAGAGCGTGTCTTACGTGGTGTTTGTTTCACGTGAGGCATGACCTTGTTGTGGTTGATCGGTTGTCCATAGCAGCCGGAGGGGATGGCTCCCTTTAGGGACTTGGAACCGGGCTAGTACTGCAACGGCACTCGCATGGGTAGTGGATGATGTTGCGGGTGATGGACATGGTGGTGGCTGAGCTGGGTCGGGTCCATGAGCGGATTTCGGGTCGTTTCACGAGGTTGGAGCCGCGGGGCC